>JBBQPD010000186.1:0-8891 GCA_038331535.1 Gemmatales bacterium
GAGGGTGCCGACCGCTTCGCGCTTTCCCGCTTGGTTCGCCGCAGCCGGCCCCCCGGCGGGGCCGGGGGTGTACTCGCCTGTGATGGCGGGCGCGGCGGCCGGCCTCTCCAGGAAACTGCCGGCCTGGAAATGGGCGGCGACCAGTTTCTCCACCTGCCCCTTCAACTTGGCGTCGTCGCCGCAAGCCTGGGCGACATACGCGGCCCGCTCCTCCTCCGCAGCGATCTCGATGGCGCTACAGAAAATGGAATCCAGGCTTGGGATCTCGGTGGACACGGTCAGACTCCTGCAACGAGTGTTTCACAAGACAGTGCGAGTTTCCGGGCAGGAACGGCTCACGCATTCTGAAAGATTATTCCGGGCCCCCCTCGGCCGGGCCGGAGAGGGCCGCGTACAGCCAGGCGCGGGCGACGGCCCAGTAGCGCTTGGCCGTGGCCGGTGAGACGCCGAGGCACGCGGCCGCCTCCTCCAGCGTTAGGCCGGCGAAGTAGCGGAGCTTGACGAGCTCGGCCTTGACTGGCTCCTCCACGGCAAGTCGGGTGAGTGCCTCGTCGAGTGCCAGGAGGTCGTCTCGAGGTTCCGCAAGGGAGAGGGCTTCGTCGAGTTCGACGCGCTTGCGGTCGCCGCCGTGCTTGGGCCGCCTTTTGCGTCGCGCTTGATCCACCAGGATGCGGCGCATGGCCTCGGCGGCGGCGGCGAAGAAGTGGCCGCGGCTGTTCCAGTGCGGGGCCTCGTCCCCGGCGACCAGGCGCAGGTAAGCCTCGTGGACCAGGGCGGTGGCCTGGAGGGTCTGGCCCGGCTTTTCCTGGGCCAACCTCTGGGCCGCGAGCCTCTGGAGTTCGTCGTACACCAGCGGCAGGAGTTGGTCGGCGGCGTGCGGCTCGGCCCTCTCGATGGCGGACAGGATGCGGGTGACGTCGCTCATGCTGCCTCCCCAAAGTCGGAGAACCTCCCAGGCACCAATTGTACGTCGGATTGGTCCAACGCACCTGCATTTGCTGAGCGTCGAGTTCGGCGGTGGCTGCGTCCTGAATCCCTCGCGGATCCATGCCTCGGGCATGCCAGTTCGCTTCGAGGCAGGCGGGCCGGGCAGTCGCGTCGGCGTGATTTGTCACGCACTCGCGGCTGGAAGGCTGCCGTTCGACGAGCAGGCAGCGCACGCTGAAGCGAACGAGGCACGCGGTCACGGCCGCTTCCGAGGTCTCGGATTTGGGATCGGGGAAGCCTGTCGATCTCGCTGAACGAGAGCGACTGAAGCCCGCTCAGACGCGCTGTCCCAGGAGCCTCCCCCGAAGACCAACTTGAAGACAGCTTGGCTGGGAATGCCGGCGCGGGCGGTGATGCGGTCGCCTTGGGGGCGGGGTAAATCGGTGAATCGCCTGAGTTCGCTTTCGTTATGCGCTGTGGGCAGACCAAGCTACGGCGGCAGGGGCCGACCACACCGGACGTTGTGACCACCACGTACGTGCAGGATGGGAAGCCTTGTGTCAGGTGCCGAGTAGGATCTTGCGCGCTTCGGTCCGACACACCTCTGTGCGCATCGTAACACCGCTAACCTGCTCCGGTCCCATCGTCCGGATTGGGTCCCATGATCCTCGCCCACGGCCCTCGATTTTGGTTGTGACCGCTGAGCGCTAATCGGTACACTCATTGAAGCGTGATCCGCCTCATTCGGAGTCGAAGATGATCGATCGTCGAAACTTCCTCGGCAGCATCGCGGCCGGCGCAAGCTGGACCGCGTCGGCGGAATCCTCTTGGGGCCGCGCGGATGCTCCGGCGGTGGTCGTCGCGGACGCCGGCCAACCGCGCTTGACCATCGTGGCGAGGGGCGTCAAGGACGGCGTCGACGAACTGCAAAAAATTCTCCGCCGGATGAGCGGCGCGGAGTTCAAGATCGCTGCGGAGCCTGACAAGGCCGGTTCTCTCTTCGTCGGACTGGCGGCCGACTTTCCTGACTTGAAAGTCGACAAGCCCGACGAACTCGGGGACGAGGGTTTCTTGCTGAAGACCGACGGTACCCATCTCCGGCTCGTCGGCAACAAGCCGCTGGGCGTGCAGCACGCGATCGCGACCTTTCTCCTCAAGCTCGGCTGTCGCTGGTTCTTTCCCGGAGCCGTGTGGGAGGTGATTCCCCAACGGAAGACGATCGAAGTGCGCTTCAACGAGCGCCAGGTGCCCAGCTTCTCGCTCGGACGCCACATCCACTATGGCTTCGGCGCCTTCGGTCCCTGCGCGCGCGATCTTGAGGAGTGGAATCGCCACAATCGCATGGGCGGGCCGATACCGGTCGGCATGGGCCACACGTGGTTCGGCCTGGACCATGTCAAGGACTTCGCCGCGCATCCGGAGTGGTTCGCTCTCGTCGACGGCAAGCGGAAGGCGTCCAAGCCTTGCTATTCCCACCCGGACGTAATCAAACAGGGAATCCGCCATGCCCTGGACAAGGCGGCCGGCGGCGCCAAGCTAGTCTCGCTCAGTCCGCCGGATGGCCTGGGATACTGCGAATGCGAGCGCTGCCGGGCCGTCTGTCGGGGAGGCAAGACGTATGAGAAACACCTCTCGACCTTTGCCAGGAGACCCGACGGCGTCGAGGTCAGCGTGGCATCCGAGACGGTGTTTGGTTTCGTCAATGCCGTCGCGGAAGCGGTGGCGGCCAAGTACGCCGACACCTACGTCGGGTGCATGGCCTACAGCGCGTACGCTCATCCGCCGTCTTTCAAGCTAAATCCGAGAGTTCTCGTGCAAGTGACGACTGCGTACCGCCGCACCGATCTGACCCTGGAGCAGCACCTCTCGACCTTGCGCGAGCGCGGCTGTCAGGCAGACTTGCGCGAGTATTTCAGCGTCTATCAGTGGGACTGGGACGCCAAGCCGCCGGAGGGCCGCCTGGCTCCGGCAAAGATGCTCCCGGCGTTCAGGAGCTATCACGAGAATGGCGTGCGTTGCATCAACGCGGAATCGTCGAATAACTGGGCGCCGCGCGGCCTGAGCTATTATCTCGCCTCCTGCGTGATGTGGGATACCAAGTGCGATGTCGAGAGTCTCCTGCGCGATTTTTACACCGCCGCATTCGGCCCTGCCGCCGACGCGCTGAAGAGCTTCTACCGGCACTGGTACGGAGCCGCCCTCGACAGTGCCCAGGCTCCGGACTCCGAAACGGGCGAACGTGCCGAAGCACTCGTGCCGCGCGACAAGCTCCGCGAGTTGTTTAAGGACCTCGATACGGCCGCACGTCTGACGAAGGATCATCGGGACTACCAGGCACGGGTCGATCATTTGCGTATGTATGTGCATTACCTCGTGCTGCGCCAGCAAACCACCGACGCGGGTGCCGGGAAGAATCTCGATGCCAATAAAGAAGCCATTCTCCGCGCGATCCGGGCCGAAACAGAGTTCGCGGGGCGTCTGACGTTTACCAACATGATCCACTCGCGCCCCGTCCTGGGAAAAGCCTTTCTCCGGCGGTTCAAGAAGTTCGAGGCTTTGCTCAAGGATGTGCCGGAAGCTCGGAAGGAGAACGCCGGCTGGCGCGCGCTCGGCAAACCGCCGACGCACGCGGAACTGGAAGACCTCTGGGCAGCCGATCGCGCGCTCCTGGGGATCAAGTCGTAGTCAACGATGGCCGTGCCGCTGCGCGTCGGTCAATTCAACCGGAATGCCTGACCAAGTTATGCATCCGGACCGATGCTCGACCGGCGAGAGGAACGCCCCGGCGAACGCCTCGGCCGCGCATAAGCAACTTACTTGACGGAGCAGTCGCGCCGTGGTGTACTCCGTTTGGCGAGCCGGAGCCTTTCCGGCGTCTGCCGTAACCACTCCGGCGCGGTTATGGATGAGCAGTGGTTTTTCTCACGCAGTAACCGAACGGAAGTGTGCGACTTGAGGGCGAATCATGATCCGCCTGACCTGCGCGAACTGCAACAAGAAGCTGGCCGTGGACGCTTCCAAAGCGGGAAAGACGGGAGTGTGCCCGGGCTGCAAGTCGCCTCTCCGCATTCCTGATGTCCCGGAAGCGGAGGCCGCCGAGACAGCCGTGAAGATGCGCCCATCGGTTCTTCCGCCGCGGCCCTCTTTACCCGACATGGGCCGAAACGCTGTCGCCCCGGCGCCGCCCCAGCGCCGGTCGCCGGAGCCGGTTTCGAAAGTCGAAACGGTCGAGGAAGCCGAACCCGCGGACCGTGACGACGAACCCGAACAACCACGGACTCGCCGCAAGAAGAAACGCAAGCGGCGGAAAAGCACTAGCGTTGCAACGGTTTATATCTTCCTCGGGGCGGCCGTCGGCATTTACCTGTTATTGCTCGTCCTGGCAGTCTTCTCGCGCGCCGGATCAATCCTGCTGCTGGTCATGGGTTTCCCCCTCTTGGCCGTCGGGCACTTCTGGTTCATGTACCTCGCCCGCCTGGAGGATTCGACCGTCTACCTGATGGTGCGGTACGTGCCCTTCTATTCGGTCTACTACTTCTTCACTCGCATCCACGAGACCTACAAACCGTTCCTCACTGGTTCGGTGGGCGCCCTGTTTGTTCTCACGGGGTCCATCGCCATGCTGGTGCGGGGCGGTTCCGGAGACTACATCGACCCGGGACGCAGCGACGACCGGCCGGAGGTCCAGAACCTCAGGCCGGAGGAACGTGAGCGGCTGGCACAGGATCTCCTCAGGCGCGGCGACAAGGCCGAGGCCCGGGCATGGCTCGGGGGACGGCGCGGCCGGTCGGCGCTGGGTCTGGAGCCTGCGGAAGTCGCTCAACACGTCCGACAACTCTACGCCAAGGGCGCCCGGGAGGTGCTTGTGGCCGATGTGGACGTCTCCGACCCGAACGAGGAGCACGCCGAATACCTGATCGTGGTGCTCCCGGAAGACCGCCGGACGGCGGTGTTCGAATACGCCCGAACGGTCCTGAATGCTGACGACCCGGACACCGGGCAGAAGTACCTCGTCCTGCACTGAACGCCACGAAGCCACGTCCTGTCCCTCACGAAAATGCCGTCCCGGCAGCCCGACGGCAGAAATGGCGATTTGCTGTGTTGATCGAGGCGTCGGAAACGGATGTTGGGCAGGTCGCGGGATGGCAAACACAACAAACGCGACAAACGCGCTGCCCAATGGGTATGAAAGGTGAGCTGTTTCTCAGCCCGGAGCGCACAGCGGACGGATCGTCCGCCGACGAAAGTCCCATGAGACATGGGCCTGTCCCCCAGTATTTGCTCGACCGGCCTGGGTCATTTAATTCTCGGCACTTTATCACTCCCGGCGAAGGGACGCAATCATCATCTTGTTGACAAATCGTTTCAGCCGATTGCGAAACCTGCGGAGATTCGTTACATTCTCGATCGCGCGTCGAAATCTCTCATCAACCGTCACAAGGAATCGCCTCATGTCTCCCAGGCCCCGCGACACTCTCCTTCACTTCAACGGCATCAATGGCGCCACCGGCGATTATCTGCTGCCGCCGTTGTCGGCTAAGGACATTTCCGCCCTGGCGCGCGGCGAGGCGATCGACCCTAAACACCTTCAGGAGCTCAAGTACCGGCACGGACTCGCGAGTCAGAAGCACCTCGGTCCACGCGCGGGCATTGACCCGACGAATCTCGCCGAGTCCGGCTGGGGCATCGTCCTTGCCTACAACGCCCCGTCCGTTTTGCTGGACGCCCTGCGCCCGCTGCTCGACCATCGCCGCGAGCAGGCGACGAAGAAAGACGCCCGCTTCTATCGGGAGTTCACCGGCACGAACGGCTACCGGCCGGGCGAATCCAAGCAGGACTTCCTGTCGCGCAACGGCATGGGGCCCGGCCCGGCTGACCCCGAGCGCGTACCCTACTACCTGCTGATCGTCGGCGACCCGGAAACGGTGCCGTTCCGCTTTCAATACCAGCTGGACGTCCAGTACGCTGTCGGCCGTCTCTGGTTTGACACGGCCGAGGAGTACGCTCGCTACGCCGCCAGCGTCGTCGCCGCCGAGACCGGCAAGGTCGTGCTGCCGCGCCGCGCCGTGCTGTTCGGCGTGGCCAACCCCGACGACGCCGCCACCAACCTTAGCGCCTCGGAGCTGGTCGCGCCGCTCGCTGAGAGCATGCCGAAGAAGCTCGCGCCTGGTCAGTCGCCCTGGCAGGTTGACACCGTGCTGCGCGGCGAGGCGACCAAGGCGCGGTTGGGCCGGCTGTTGGGCGGGGACGACACGCCCGCCCTGCTGTTCACCGCGAGCCACGGCATGGGTTTCCCCAAGGACGATCCCCGACAATTGCCCCACCAGGGGGCGCTGCTCTGCCAGGACTGGCCCGGACCGGTCCAGTGGCACCAGCAGATCCCGGAAAAACACTACTTCGCCGCCGACGACATCGGCGATGACGCGCACTTGCTCGGCACCATCGCCTTCCACTTCGCCTGCTACGGAGCGGGTACACCGCGGATGGACGACTTCGCTCACCAGACGTTCCAGACGCCGACGGCCATCGCCCCCCGGGCGTTCCTGGCTGGCTTACCGCGGCGGCTGCTGGGCCATCCCAAGGGAGGTGCCCTGGCAGTCATCGGCCATGTTGAACGGGCCTGGGGCTATTCCTTCCAGTGGGACGGTGCTGGCCAACAGTTGCAGTGCTTCGAAGACGCCATGAAGATCCTGATGCAGGGGACGCCGGTCGGTTACGCGACGGAGTTCTTCAACCAGCGCTATGCCGACCTCTCCTCCGAGTTGAGCGCCGATCTGGAGGACATCAAGTACGGCAAGATCGCGGACGACTTCGCGCTGGCGGGGATGTGGACGGCTAACAACGACGCGCGCAGTTATGTCATCTTGGGCGACCCAGCCGTGCGGCTGGCGGTCGCCGCGAAGACCGACGCGACCACGTCGCGGCCGGTGATCCAGCTAAGCTCCGCCGCCAAATCTGGACCGATCGCAACCCCCACCTCTCCGCCGTCCTTTACACCCACTCCCCAGAAGATGGACGCGAAACCGACGGGCCAATCTGTTTCCACGACCGTGTCGCCGACAGTAACCGCCTCAGTTCCTGTCCTCGTCGCTGCGCCCGCCGGTTCGACGGTCACCATCACTATCCCCATGCAAATCACCATCAGTTTTGGGACGCCCGTGATCGCTTCCACCGATGGCGCTTCGTCGTCAGGCCAGTTGCCGCACCTCTCCGCGACCGTGCAGGCCCGCGGTGCCGAGACGTTCGCCGTCCCTGTGACCGGGCAACCGGAGGCGGCACCCGGTACAGACCTGGGCTACTACCTCGTCGCCTATGACGACCGCGGACGCGAGCGGACGGTCGTGGGCACGACCCTGGCGAGCGAGCGCGTCCTCCAGGCTGTGGCGGATGAAGCGCTAACCGATGTGATGCTGTTCAGTCACGGCTGGCGCGGCGACGTGCCGGCGGCGCGCGACCAGTACCGCCGCTGGCTCGGCGCCATGGCGGCCAACGGCGCGGACCGTGCACGAGCGCAGTCGGTCCGTGCGGGATTTCGGCCGCTTCTGATTGGCCTGCACTGGCCGAGTGAGCCGTGGGGGAACGAGACGTTATCGGCCGCGTCTTATGCTGTCGCGGCCGACCCCGCCGCGGCGGTGGCCGAGGACTTCGTCCACCGCCTGGGAGACAGCCCGGAGGTACGGAGACTCGTGCAAGAGGTTGTGCAGCGGGCCGTCGGCCGGGGCGAGCCGGAGCGGTTGCCTCCGGACCTAGCCGAAGCCTACCGCGCCCTGGATCAGCTGGTCAATCCGCCGCCGCAGGGTGCCGGCGCGCCGCCGGGAGCGGATCGCGAAGGGTTTGACCCGGAGTCCGTCTACCAGGACGCACGAGCGGATACGGCTCGGCAGGGAGTGGCCAGCTTCGGTCTGTTCAGCCGCGACACGCTGCTGGACCCGTTGCGGACGCTGTCGTTCTGGAAGATGAAAGATCGGGCGCGGCTTATCGGTGAGGGAGCAGTGTATCCGTTCCTCGTCCGACTACAGAAAGCGACGGCCGGACGCACGGTGCGCTTCCACCTGATGGGACACAGCTTCGGTTGTATTGTTGCGTCAGCGGCGGCGGCCGGTCCTCCCGGCGCCGCCGCCCTGCCGCGGCCGCTCGACTCGCTGTCGCTGGTACAAGGGGCACTGTCGTTGTGGTCGTACTGCGCGGATATTCCGGCAACTCCGGGCAGGCCCGGCTACTTCCACCGGCTGGTCGCGGAGGGGCGGATCGGCGGGCCGGTGCTGACGACGCAATCGCGGTACGACCGGGCCGTCGGCACCTGGTATCCGCGAGCGGCCCAGCTGGCCAGGCAAGTGGCCTTCGCGCCAGGCCTGCCGAAGTACGGCGCCGTGGGGACGTTCGGCCTCCAGGGGCCGGGCCTCACGAGCCAGGATCGGATGCTCGGCGCCGTCGATACCGACTATGCGTTCGAGCGCGGCCGGATCTACAACATGGAGTCAAGCGCCATCATCCGCACCGGCGGCGGTTTCTCCGGCGCACACAGCGACATCTGTCATCCCGAGGTGGCCCACGCTATTTGGTCCGCTATTCTCAGTCATTGACCTCAGCCGCGAACAAGGAGCGCGCCACCGGACAACGCCCTCCTTGTTCGCGGCCCGTGGAGATGATTAGGGTGATTCATTGATTCTCTGAGTATCTTCGGTGAAAGTTGCCCATGGACACCTTCGAGATCACCGTTCAGCGGAGAGTGGGAGATTCCTGGCCGGTCGTCGTGGAGCAGAGTGCTTCCGGCGTCTTCTTACCGGTGCGTGCGGAAGGTGTCCTGGGCGGGGACCTGCAAGCATTTGAGGTGCAACTCAATAGTTCTACGGTGTCTTGACCCTGATCGAACGTAAGTCGTTGTCCTACAACTCCTCTCAGCGAATGGACTCACTGAGAGGAGAAGGTCGATGGAGCGACGTTATCGCGTTCGTCTGGATGAA
>JBBQPD010000187.1:0-8877 GCA_038331535.1 Gemmatales bacterium
CGTCTTCGTCTGCCTGTTCCTGGCGGGAATGGGACGCGCGTTCGCAGGCCCGGCCCGGTCGTCGCTGCTGGCGCAGGTGGTGCCCGCCGAGGCGCTGGGTAACGCGGTCACCTGGAACAGCAGCGGGTGGCAGGTGTCCAACGTCGCGGGGCCGGCGCTCGGCGGTCTGGTCATCGCCCTCACCTACCGGGCCGCGGCCGCTTATCTGCTTGCGGCCCTGTGCTTCCTGGGCTGCGTCCTGTTGCTGGCCCCGATTCAGCCCAAGTCGATGCCGCGACCCACGGGTGTCCGCTCCTTGACCTCGTTACTCGCCGGCATCCGCTTTGTCTGGGGGAGCGAGCTGTTGCTGGCCGCGATCACGCTCGACCTGTTCGCCGTGCTCCTGGGCGGGGCCACGGCGCTGTTGCCGATCTTCGCCAAGAAAATACTTCTGACCACTCCAAACGGCCTCGGCTGGCTTCGAGCCGCTCCGGCCGTGGGAGCGTTGTTGATGGCGGTAGCCCTGGCCCATCGGCCACCCCTGCACCGGCCGGGCCGCGCGCTCCTCGCGTCCGTGGCCGGGTTCGGGCTGGTGACGATTGTCTTTGGCCTGTCAAAGAGTTTTCCGCTTTCTTTCGCCATGCTGGCACTGGCGGGTGCGCTGGACAATGTCAGCGTGGTCGTGCGCGGCACACTGATGCAGACACTGACGCCGGACGACATGCGCGGCCGGGTTTCGGCGGTGAACTCCGTTTTCATTAGCTCGTCCAACGAGTTGGGGGCTTTCGAATCGGGCGTGACGGCCGACCTGTTTGGGCCGGTCGCTTCGGTCGTCGGCGGCGGCTGTGGAACGATTCTCGTGGTCCTGTTGTCGCTGTGGCGTTGGCCGCATCTGGCACAGATGGGAGTAATGCGCGGAAGAACTCTGGCCGCATCGGATACGAAAGAAGATGCGAGTAAAAGCGAACTACCGGCCTGCGACGACGATTCTATCCCGTAAGCCCACCGTTGAACGAACCTGTCTACGCGCAACAGTCGGAGGGGTTGGCTGAAAGCTATCAGCTATCAGCTATCAGCTTTCAGCCAACACACCGTCCCCTGGGCCACGGTTATGCCACCCATCAGCCGGCTGATGAGACAGATTCTGACTACAGGCGTTCAACGCCGTGCAGGCCGACCGACCGGGCCGATTCGAGAATCTGCGACCAGGTCGTGTCGTCGATGTCGATGCCGTCGCGCAGTCGCTGCGTTTTCGTGCGTTCTTCGATCTCGCCCGGCATGAGGATGTCGCCGTCCGGCGTCGTCCGTTCCGAACTTTTTACCCAGGCGATGAAGCGGTTGATCTCCGCGGCGAACGACGCGTCCGACTGGAAGTAGGACGTATCGAGGATGATCGAGAGCATGCCGTTCACGACGCGGTCTTTGTTGATCGGATTGCTACAGCCGCCGCCGGTCAAGGCGCCGGCGAGAACCTCGCACAGCATCGCGAGTCCATAGCCCTTGTGGCCGGCGATCGAGAGGATCGCTCCGGGCGGGTCGGCGTAAAACACGCGTGGATCGGTCGTCGGCTGGCCTTGAGAATCGATGATGCAGTTCTCCGGCACCGGCACGCCCTTGTTCAGAGCGACGCGAATCTTGCCCTCGGCGAGCGTGCAGGCCGACATGTCGAGAATCATGGGCGGTCCGCCCGCGATTGGAATCCCCGCCGCGATCGGGTTGGCGGACAGGCGCCGATTGATGCCGCCGTGCGGGGCGACGAGGATGCCGGCCCCAGTCGTGTTGACAAAGTGCAGCGACAGCTTGCCGGCCCTGGCCGCTTGCAGCGGCCAGTCGCCGATGCGGCCCAGGTGCCCGGCATTCCGCAGCGCGATCACCGCGATGCCGTGTTTCGACGACTTCTCGATCCCCAGGCGCATCGCCTGCTCGCCGATGGTCTGACCGAAGCCGAACTGGCCGTCAACGACGGCGATGCTCTCGTTCTCGAAGACCATTTGAAGCGATTGGTTGGCCAGCACCTTGCCGGCGCGCAGCCACTCCACGTAAGACTTGATGCGAATAACGCCGTGCGAATCGTGCCCGACCAGATTGGCTTCCACGAGATGAGCCGCGATGCGTTCGGCTTCCGCCGCCTGGCAACCAGCGGCCGCGAAGATGGCGGCGGCGACGCGGCTCAGCCGATCGGGTTGGAACTTCATGGCACTACTCGATGATTCGGGCGGGATCGATTAGCTCTGCGCTTGTCGCGTGAACTTCTGCAACGTGTGACAGGAGGCCGGCACCAGACCCGTCCGCCCGCCACCCGACAGGGCCACCTCGGCAACATAGAGGTCGCCGCGCGAATCGACCCAGATGCCGTGCGGAGCGAAGAAATCGCCGGCAGCGCAGGGGTTCTCTCCCCCGCCCCAGCGCGCCTGCAAGGTGCCGCCGCGGTCGAAGACGCTCACTCGGCCGCCGGGAGCACCGGGTTCGTGGGTGCCGGTTCCAGGCCAGCGACCGGCGCGGAAGCCCAGCTCGGCCACGTAGACCCAGCCACCTTT
The DNA here is from genome assembly GCA_038331535.1 of Gemmatales bacterium. Lineage (GTDB taxonomy): Bacteria > Planctomycetota > Planctomycetia > Gemmatales > Gemmataceae > JBBQPD01. The sequence goes on from JBBQPD010000187.1 coordinate 2,517, forward strand.
CTGGTCGATAAAAAGCTGGCACGGTCGGGCCACGTCGGTCCACTCGCCCTGATAGACGCCGTCTGCCGTGAACAGCTGAATGCGGCTGTTCTCGCGGTCGGCGACGAAGACGGTGCCGTCGCTGTCCACGGCCAGTCCATGCGGTACCTGGAACTGACCGGGACCGCTACCCGGTTCCCCCCACGACACGCGCAGAACGCCGTCCGGCGCGAAGCGATGAACGCGGGCGTTGCCGTAACCATCGGAGACGTAGAGGTCGCCCGATGGTCCGATGGCCAGGTTGGTCGGATAGTTGAACGGTGGGCCGGCATGTTGGATCGTCCGGTAATCCATGCTCGTGGCGCCGGTGTCGGAAGGATGGCCGCTGCTTCCCAGGGTCAGGAGCAGGCGCCCCTCGCGCGTGAAGGCGTGGACGGTGTGCCCGAAATCGTCGGTGCAATAGAGCGTATCGTCGGGGCCGATGAAAAGCCCGTGCGGGCGCACGAACTGTCCTTCGCCCCAGGCGGCCACGAACGTGCCGTCTGGCTCGTACACCCGTATCGGGATGGGGCTACGAAGAAACACGAACACCCGGTCGCGCGAATCGCAGGCGACGGCGACGGCTTCTCCGTCGGGGCCATCGCCGGGAAACTTCGCCCAGCGCTCCTCCACGAGGTAGCGAAAGTTGCCCTGACCGACGCTGATTTTGTCCATCTGCATAGAGTCGTCCTGGTAGACAATCTTGGTCGCGATTATCCTAGCCTGAGAGAAGGAGAAAGCCTAGCGAGCGGTATTATTCTTGCGAGCGTCTGCACGTCATGTAGAATCAAATCTTCACCGCTTCAACACGAATCTGGAGAGGCAGTCAACACAGTCAGGGGTTCTCGACGCGGTTTTATTTCCCCGCGGCTCCTGAAACCGGACCGACGCCACGTAGTAATCATTAACAGAGGCAGGAATGAAATCAGTCGACACGCCATAAGCTCGCCCCGAGCGATAGCGCCCGAGTCCACCGCGATACGAGAAGAAGAAATGCTCTCTCTCCCAGACCAGTCGAACCCGTCCGCGCGCATCGGCAGCCCGGCCAACGAGCTTGCCAGCGACGTCATCGCCACGAGGGCGCACGATCTGTGGATTCTCAAGGGCCGCCCGCTCAACTCGGAAATACAGGACTGGTTGGAAGCCGAGGCCGAGTTCAACTACGTCCGGGATCTCGCCCGACGGCTGGCGGAAACCAATGCCGAACTGGAAGTCGCCCTGGCCGAGTCGCGGCAGAGAGAGCAGGCGCTGAGGCAGGCGGAGGAACGGTTTCGCAGCATTTTCGACAATGCCGTCGAAGGCATTTACCAAACCACTCCGGAGGGTCGCTTCCTGTCGGCGAACCCGGCCATGGCGCGGATGCTGGGCTATGAGTCGCCCGAAGCTCTCTGCGCCGCGGTCAGCGACATCGGTCAACAGCTGCACGTGACGCCCGAACGCCGCGCCGAGTTCAAGCAGTTGTTGCAAGAACACGACCGCATCCACGGCTTTGAGTGCCAGGTTTACCGGAAAGACAGCAGCATTATCTGGATCAGCCTGACCGCCCGCGCTGTCCGCGATGCCCAGGGCGGGCTGCTGTTCTACGAGGGCATGGTCGAAGACGTCTCCGAACGGAAGCGCTCGGACGAGGCCGTCAAAAACTCGGAAGCGCTCTACCACTCCCTGGTCGAGACTCTGCCTGTCTGCATTTTCCGCAAAGATCTCCTGGGCCGCTTCACCTTCGGCAACCAGGCCTTTTGCGCCTGGCTCAAGAGGCCGCTCAAGGAGATCGTCGGCAAGACGGACCTGGACTTCTACCCGAGTGAACTGGCGCAAAAGTACATCAACGACGACCGCCGGGTCACGGAGACCGGCGAAGTCCTGGAAGTGATCGAGGAACACGAGAAGCCCGGTGAGGAGCGTACCTTCGTCCAGGTCTTGAAAGCTCCGCTCACCGACGCCTGCGACCAGATCGTCGGCATGCAGGGCATCTTCTGGGACATAACGCCCCACAAGCGGGCGGAAGGGGAGCTGGAGCGGACGGCGGCGGAGTTCCGGGTCGCGCGCAGAATTCAGCAGAAGCTCTTCCCCACGGGTATTCCGAAGATTGCCGGCCTCGACATCGCGGTGGCGACGTTCGGCTTCGACATCGGCGGCGCGTCCTATCCCGCCGAGGCCATCGGCGGCGACTATTACGACTTTATTCCGCTGCCCGACGGCAGCCTCGGCATCGCCATCGGCGACGTGAGCGGCCACGGCGTCGGTCCCGCGCTGCTCATGGCCGAAGCCCGCGCCCTGCTGCGTGCCTTCGCCCAGACCCAGGCCGACGTGAGTACGATCCTCAGCATGGTCAATCGCGTACTGGTTCCCGACGTCGAAGGCGATCGCTTCATCACGCTGCTGCTGGCGAAACTGGAACCGTGTAAGGACACGCTGGTGTACGCCAGCGCGGGCCACACTTCTGCCTACCTGATCGACGCTTCCGGCGACGTCAAACGTTCCATGCCCAGCACCGGTTTTCCGCTCGGCATCCTGGCAGATGCCGAGTTCCCCTCCAGTGCCGAGATTCCCCTCACGGCCGGCGACATCGTGCTGCTGATCACCGACGGCATCATGGAGGCGCGCGCTCCTGACGGCACCCCTTTCGGCCTTCAGCGCCCACTGGACATCGTGCGCTGCTACCGGGATGAGCCGGCCCGGGCGATCGTCGATCATCTATACAATGCTGTGCGGGCCTTTGCCCAGTATCTGCCGCAGTTCGATGACATCACCGCGACGGTCATCAAGGTCAACCCGATTCCCTGAGGACGGCGAGGCGGCTCCAGCCTGATTTCGGGAATTAACGGGATGAAGTAGGTGCCGCGAGCCGCGCGGCACCCGGTCCGGTTCGGCTCGCCGGACCTACCTTTTTTCAACTGTCTCTGAAACTGCCGCTCCTGATCGGGAGTTCCTCTCATGCTTTCACAACCACCGCAGAGCGGCCTTGTTGTCGAACCGATCGGCGACGTGGCTGTCGTTCGCTTCAGTCACCGCAGCCTCCTGGGAGCGGACCTCATCGAGAAGGTGGCCGCGGAGTTGTTGCGCGCGGTCCAGGAAATGGGCTATCGGAAGTTGCTCTTGAACTTCAACAACGTGGAGAGCATGACGACCGCCATGGTGGGGAAAATCCTCCACCTGAAACAGACGGCCGAGCAGCACAACGGCCGACTCGTCCTCTGCAAGATCAACCCTTTCTTGTTCGAGATTTTTCAGGTTCTGCAACTCACGAAGAGCTTTACGATCTTCGACGAGGAGCAAACGGCGCTGGCTAGTTTTCAGACACCGGAATGAACCGGCAAACCCTGGGGATCGCAGCCTCGAAAAGGACGGAGGGAGCAAGCCATGCCACGTGTTCTCGTCGTGGAAGACAGCCCGACGCAGTCGCTCCAAATCCAAGTCATGCTGGAGGAAGCGGGCTTCGAGGTGTTGCTCGCGGGCCAGGGGCGGGAAGCGCTGGACGTCATGAAGAAGGACGTGCCCGATATCGTCCTCACCGACCTGGACATGCCGGAGATGAACGGTCTGGAGCTGGTCGAGGCGATTCGTCGCGATTACTCCGCCGTCCCCGTCATTCTGATGACGGCGCTGGGGAGCGAAGAGGTCGCCGTGCAGGCGTTGCAGAAAGGGGCGGCGAGCTACGTCCCGAAGCGGAATCTGCATCGGCACATTGTCTCCACGCTGGAAGACGTCCTCACGGTGGCCAGCGGCAGCCGCCATGAGAAACGGGTGCTCGACTGCATGACGCAGGCCGAGTTCCACTTCGTGCTGGACAACGACGTCGAGCTGGTCTCGCCGCTCATCGAACACCTGGGCGGCAACATAGCCCGCATGCAGCACTGCGACCGCACCGACCTGATGCGCGTCGGCGTGGCCCTGCACGAAGCGCTGGTCAACGCGATCCAGCACGGCAACCTGGAAGTAAGCTCCGACCTCCGCCAGACAGACGAGCGCGACTTCCAAAATCTCGCCCAGGCTCGCCGCCGCCAATCCCCTTACCGCGAGCGCCGCGTAAAAATGAGCGCCCGGCTCTCGGCGGACGAATGCGTTTTCGTGGTGGCGGACGAAGGCCCCGGCTACGATCGCGCGGCCTTGCCGGACCCCAACGACCCAAGCCGACTGGAGCGCATCGGCGGCCGAGGACTCACCCTGATTCGGACGTTTATGGACCGAGTGGAACACAATGAGCGCGGTAACCAGCTCACGATGACGAAGCGGAGCCGGCGTGCAGCGAAGTGAGGGTCCGCCAGGATCCGTTATTCTTCACGCGCATTGTAGAGGGAGCTTTCATGGTCCGGAAGCGTTGACCTCGTCAATCAAAGCCAAACGGACCGAGCGCGGAGCGATGGGGGTGTCGCTCCGGTCGGGGATTTCGTCGTAGGTTTGGCCGGCGAGCGTGCGACCTGTTTTCGCTTTACGGACGCCGCCCCACTGCTTGAAGAAGAAGCGCGCCCCCGCGGAACGGCACTGGTTGCGTAAGCTTTCGACCCACTCTTTCTGCATCGGCCGAGCGCCCGGTCCGCTTTCGCCGCCGACGATGACCCAGGCGATGCCATCCAGGTTAATCGTTCCGAGGTCTTCGAGCAGCGGTTCAATCGACAGAAAGCGCACGACAGCGGGTGCGGCGCGCAGGAGATCGACGCGCGGCAGACCGTGCGCGCGGTTCTCGACGCTGACGCCCCACCAGATATGCGGTAGTTTTGCGGCGAAGGAGAGCCGAGTGCGCAGGAGGTCGGCCATCCGTTGGGCGCGCTTGGTCAATACCTGGTAGGTGTGCCAGGCAGCTGTCGCCATGACCTGTGCGACGCGAACGATGTACTCGTCCGGCACGTCCTCATGAAAGAGGTCGCTCATGCTGTTGACGAACACCATCTTCGCTGCCGGCCAGCGCAACGGCTCCGCGAGCTTTTCCGGCACGAGGCGCAGGTCGAAACCCTGCTCATAGGGATGGCCGGGCACGCCGCGAAAGCGCTCGGCGAAGGTCTCCGCGTAGCAATGAGCGCAACCGGGGGTGATCTTGGTACAACCGCGCACGGGGTTCCAGGACGCGTCCGTCCATTCGATAGCGGAATGTTCGCTCATGCGCTGCTTCCTTACGAGCCGCGACCGTCAGGGAGCGCTTCCCGACGGTCGCGGCTCGTTTCAGACATAGATGGACAAGCTAGGAGATAGAAAGTCGAGAGGAAACGAGCGCTGTTATTCCCGGTCGAAGGCGACGACGACGCAGGTGACGTTGTCCTTGGATCCTTGATCGAGGGCGTGCTTGACGAGGTGATCCGCCCATTCTTGAGGGTTCGCGAACTTCTTCGCCCCCGCGCACAGGTCGGCGTCCGTGATGAAGTTGGTCAGGCCGTCGCTGCCCAGGACAAGACGATCGCCGGCCTGGGGCGCGAACGGCCGCACCTCCGGCCCCTCCGTCATCTCGACGCAGCCGAGGAACTTATAGAGGACATTCTTCCACGGACTGTTACGGGCTTGTTCGTGGGTCAACGTGCCGTTGCGTTCCAGGGCATCGGCAACGGTATGGTCGTTCGTCAGCTGATCCACGCGGTCGCCGCGGACGAGATAGGCCCGGCTGTCCCCGATACCGGCAACGTAAACCTGATCGTCTCTTTGAACGGCGACGACGGCCGTGGTGCCCATGCGACGCCCGGCGGCCTGTTCACGCCCGGCCTGGATGATCGCCTGGTTGGCCTCGTCGAGGGCGTGCAACATGGCGCTGGAAGCGTCCACTTTCGCCCGAAGGTGATTTTCCAGGGCACGCGGAATGATTTCCGCCGCCAGACCACTGGCCTTTTCGCCCGACTCCTGACCGCCCATGCCGTCGGCAACGAGAAACACGTGGCGCTCGGAGTCCGCGATAAAGCGATCTTCGTTGTTGGCGCGGAGGCCCTGGGCACTCCGACAGCCCACATGAATAACGAATTCCGCCATGTCGCGACTCCTCGGCCGACAATTTGCACTTTCTCAGGACGGTGCGGCCCTGATGATCCCTAGTAGCATTCTACAATCGTTTCTTCCCTCCCGCCAACTCCCGTGCGGCGCGCGGCCGCTGCGAATTGCTAGAAAACGACGATGCAAAGCGCGTGCTATCCGAGTCTAACGATTCTACCGATTGAGGACGCGCCTGAGGAGCCGCGCACGCAGTAAGCGGAAGGAGCCGCGCACGCAGTAAGCGGTCGGAGCCGCGCACGCAGTAAGCGGAAGGAGCCGCGCACGCAGTACGCGGAAGGAGCCGCGGACGCACAAAGCGGAAGGCGCCGCGCACGCAGAAAGCGGAAGGGGCCGCGCACGCAGGAAGCGGAAGGACCCGCGCACGCAGGAAGCG
>JBBQPD010000188.1:0-8869 GCA_038331535.1 Gemmatales bacterium
CTTCGAGCGGCCAGAAATCGTCGCTGGTAATTGGGGCAAATCCGCCACAAAAACAGCACATCGCATTTGCGGTTGCATCCATGGAGAAAGCCCCCGCCGCCATGCTATAAGTTATTCGTCGCGAGTCACATCCCAAAGAACGGCACCGGCACCAGAAAGGCGTGCTGCTCGTACAGGCTCCAGACGCCGTTCCAGCTCGTGTACTGTGTGAAGAACACGACCAGCACATAGAACGCTGCCGCGGGCAGCAGCGGCAGGCGGCCGGTCCAGCGGAAGAACCAATGACGGTCTTCCGATCGGCAAGCGGCCCGCGCCAGTGCCCAGCCGGTCAGCAGACGGGCCGGGAAGATGAAGACAATGAACACGAGGCTCGGCAGCCACGCGGCCTCGCGCGGAACGACCTCGATTTTGAGCAGATATAGCGGCAAGGCGAACAGCAGTGTCAGCACGAACGCGCAGGCGAAGGCCCACGGCGCTCGCCGATAGTCGGCCCGTACCACACGCAGCTCGAATGCCGCCGCGAGCCGATTCGTGGCCGCGAGGCGCATTTGCAGAAATGGCAGAAACAGCAGCACGAGCGCGAGAAGGATGCCGCCGACGAAGCCAGCCAGCGTCGCGCCTCCCGAATGGCCGCGACTCAGGGCGAGCAGCGTGATGGGCAGCACGAGCCACGCGAACGCCCCGACGAAGCCGCGGAACCCGAGCCAGAAATAGTACGGCAGCCGCAGTGACACGGTGGTGTCCCAGACGGCATCGCGGGCTTCGCAATAATAACCGCCCTGGAGAAGGCGGCGGACCAGCCAGAGCGCGTTGAACGGCCAGAGGAAATAGCGCAGCTTGCCGCCCCGCGCACAGGCGGCCACGATGTGAATGATCGTCAGTCCGATCAGAATGAGGAGGCCAATGCGCCATTTGGCGGCCATGCGCCCACCGGGGTCGATGATCTCCGCCGCGCGGGCGAGGTCGGCGACGAAGCGCGCCGGCAGCAGGAACAGCCAGCAGCCGAGCACCATGCCGCCGAGGCGAGCCGCCAGGCGCACGCCGATGAAGCCGTCGCGCAGCCTGCCGGTCCGGGCGACGCGGCCGCCGGCTTCGAGAAGGTAGCCGAGGCTGAGGAACTGCAGCAACGGCAGGGCCGCGAGCACCGCCAGGCCGACGAACAGCGCCGCGACGCCGAACAGCCATTCCAGGGCCGACGTGGTGGCGCGCAGGCTTCGGAGCGCGATGCCGTGCCGTGTCGTCATGGTGGGAAGCGCTGGGTCGGGCGCTGGGTCTTGCACGGGATCAATGATCGAAGTGACGAGAGAGAACGGCCGATTCGGATCGGTGTCGGCGGAATGGCTCATGATAGAAACTACCCTCATGAGTCTCCGCAGTTTCAAGCCGATCACCATGGCCTGAAACCCCCGCGCCGCCGATGTGGTAGAATCCCTCGGAAGAACCCGCGGGAAACTCTCTCATGATCTGGATGCGCAATCTCCTGTTCCTCGGCCTCGTCGGCGGCGGCCTGTTCGTCGTCGGCGTACACCTGATGCCGCCACGCGCGACTAGAGCGCTGACGGCTTACGACGCCGGCGCCTACCTTGAACCGGAGTTCCGCGACTCTGTCGAGCGCGTCAATGTCTCGTTCCGCCAACACTGGGCCGCAGAGGGCACGCGCCCGGCAGCACCGGCCCCCAACCTGCTGGTTGCGCGCCGCCTCTCGCTCGGACTGCTCGGCACCGTGCCGTCGCTCGAAGAAATCCGCCAGTTTGAAGCGCTGCCAGCCGAGGAGCAGTTGCCGTGGTGGCTCGACCACGTTCTTCAGGATCGCCGTTGTGCCGACTACCTCGCCGAGCGTCTGGCCCGCGCTTACGTCGGCACCGAGGACGGGCCGTTCCTGTTCTATCGCCGCCGGCGCCTGGTCTCCTGGCTTGAAGAGGAACTGGTACGGAATCGGCCGTACAACGAGATCGTCCACGACCTGATCGCCGAGGATGGTCTGTGGACCGACAAACCGGCGACGAACTTCGTGAGCGTCACCTGTCTACCCGAAAGGAAGAACCAGCCCGACCCGGTGCGGCTGGCCGGACGCGTCAGCCGTGCCTTTCTCGGCATCCGGCTTGACTGCGCTCAGTGCCACGACCACCCGTTCGCGCCGCGGACGAAGGCCGATTTCGACGGTCTGGCCGCGTTCTTCGGGCAAACGCATGTTGGCTTCAAGGGCATCCAGGACGGCGCCGGCGCTTACGAGGCGGAGGACGTCAAGACGCAGGCGAAACACACCGTCGCGCCGAGGGTCTCGTACTCGCCTGAGCTGCTGCCCGAACACGGCACGCGCCGGCAACGGCTGGCGGAGTGGGTCACGCACCGGCAGAACAAGTATTTCGCCCGCGCGGCCGTCAACCGCGTCTGGGCGCTGCTGTGCGGCCGACCGCTCGTCGAACCGATCGACAACCTCGAGCTCGACGTGCCGATGCCGCCGGCCCTGCAAATCCTGGCCGACGACTTCGCCGACCACGGCTACGATCTGCGCCGCCTGATCCGTGTCATGGCAAGTACCGAGGTGTTCCGCCTCGATAGCGCTGGGGCCGGCGGCGAGGAGGAGGAAAAAGCCTGGGCCATTTTCCCGCTGACGCGCTTGCGGCCCGAGCAGGTGGCGGGCAGCGTCTTGCAGGCGACCTCCATCGCCACGCTGGACGCCGAGTCGAACATTCTCTTCCGCCTGGTGCGCTACGGCCAGCGAAACGAGTTTGTCAAACGCTACGGCGACAGCGGCGAGGACGAGTTTGATGGCCGCACCGGCACCATTCCGCAGCGCCTGCTGCTGATGAACGGCAATCTGGTCCGCGAGCGGATCGGGGAGAGTCCGTTCAACGCGCCGACGCGCATCGCCTGGCTGGCTCCGGACGACCCGAAGGCGGTGGAAGTGGCGTACCTTGCCGCGCTCAGCCGCCGGCCGACGGCCGACGAAGCGGCGCACTTCGAGGCGGCGCTGGCCGATCCACGCATCAAGCGCACCCAGAAGGTCGAAGACCTGTTCTGGGCGCTCATCAACTCGACGGAATTCTCATGGAACCATTAACCCGACGCGGTTTCTTGCGAACAGTCGGCCTGTCTGGCGCGGCTTGGCTGACTCCCGCGGGCCACCTGCTCGCCCGCGCCGCTGAGGCGAAGGGCAAGCCGCGCGACCACGCCCAGTCGATCATCGTGCTCTGGATGCAGGGCGGACCGAGCCAGCTGGAGACGTTCGACCCGCACCCCGGCACGAAGATTGCCGCCGGCACCGGGGCCATCGGCACAGCGGTCAAAGGCATCCAACTCGCGCCTGGCCTGGAACGCACCGCCGAGGAGATGCGCTCCGTCAGCCTGATCCGCTCGATGGTGAGCACGCAGGGCGATCACGAACGCGGCACCTTCACGATGAAGACCGGCTCGCTGCGTCCCGACCCAACCGTCGTCCTCCCGTCGATCGGCGCGATCTGCTGTCACGAGCTGCCGTCTGCCGGCACCGACATTCCGCGCCACGTCAGCATCCTGTCCAGTCAGTGGCCGGCCCGCGGCGGCTACCTGGGCGACGAGTACAACGCCTTTCTCACCGACGATCCAGCCGGTCCGGTGCCCGATACGCTGTCCTATCTGTCGCCCGAGCGCGACGAGCAACGGCTCCGGAACCTGGACATGGTGGAAGGGGCGTTTGCGCAGGGGAGAGTCAAGAGGGTCGAGGCGACGCGGCATCGTGAGACCGTAGCAGCGGCGCGGAAGATGATGAGTTCGGACCAGCTCAAGGCGTTCGACGTGTCGCGAGAGTCGGCGGCCTTGCGCCGGTCCTACGGCCAGACGCCGTTCGGCCGCGGCTGTCTGGCGGCGCGGCGGTTGATCGAGGTAGGCGTGCGCTGCGTCGAAGTCACGCTGTCCGGCTGGGACACGCATGCCAACAATCACGCCCAGCACCGCGACCAGCTGGCGATTCTCGACCCCGCGTTCGGCGCGCTCCTGCGCGACCTGCGTGAGCGCGGGTTGCTGGAGCGGACGGTCGTCCTGTGCGCCGGCGAGTTCGGCCGCACGCCGACGGTGAACCCAGCCGGCGGCCGCGACCATTGGCCGATGGGCTTCAGCGTTGCCCTGGCGGGCGGCGGTCTGCGTGGCGGCCAGGTGATCGGCGCAACCGACCCAGAAGGCAAACCGCAGCCGGTAGCTCCTGTGACCGTCCCCGACCTGCACGCGACGATCCTGACCGCCGTGGGCATCAACCCGCAGAAGGTGAACCAGACGCCGATCGGCCGTACCATTCGCTTCAGCGAGGGCCGGCCGGTTGCGGCTCTGTTGGAGAGTCGCGAGTAATAACCGAAGTATCGAGAGAGTCTTACGAGCCGCGACCGTCAGGGAGCGCAGGTAACGCTCCCTGACGGTCGCGGCTCGTGAAGACACTGCATGTCGAGGTAATTGGTCCAATGCAGAATCAATCCTTCCCCGGATGGGCGGCGCCGCTGGTCGGCGCCGGGCTGGGCGTCCTTCTCGGATTCCGGGGTGCCAGGCGCGATGGCGAGGCGTTCAGTCCAGAATGGGCGATCGGCGGCGCCGCGATCGGGCTGTTCGCGGGGCTGGTGGTGTGGCTCATAGACGTGATCAAAGGCAAGTCCAAGCGCACGCACGACGATGCTATGGATGATGACGACTATCGGTGAGCCATGGAGGACCGAACTCGATGGGATTGATCTACGCGAAGCTGATACTGAAGAACCCGCGCAAGCCCGAATTGCAACCCGTCGAGGCGATCGCGCTCGCGGATTCGAGGACGATGCATCTTTGCATCCCGTCTCACATCCAAATCCAGTTCGGCCTGGAAGAAATAGCGAAAAAGGAAGTCACCCTGGCGGACGGCCGCAAGCAGCTCGTTCCCTATGTGGGACCGCTGGAGTTGCAGTTCAAAAATCGCCTCGGCTTCTCCGGCGCCCTGGTGCTGGGGGATGAAGTCTTGCTCGGCGCCATTCCGATGGAGGACATGGACCTGGTTCTCATTCCGCAAACACGGACCCTGGATATCAATCCGAGCAGTCCGAATGTGGCGACGTCGATCGTGAAATAGCGAGCAAAACTAAGTCATCGCCTCTTGGCCGCCTGCTCGCGGTTTCGGTCTCCCAAATAGTAGCCCACCGCCAGCGTCACCAGCGGCAACAGCGACTGGATCATGAACTTTACGAGGTCCGATCCTTTCTCAAACGTGGCGTCCGTCCGCCAGAAGAGGAGGAACATGGCAACGAAGGCAAGCGCGTAGACGCCCCCGAAGAGGTAGAGAACCCACTGCGCGATTGCGAGAGAGGCGCGTTGATCGAAGCCGACGGTCGGGTCCGCCCTCCACTCCGAATGCGCGATCTGATCCTTAAAATTGAACTTCGCCGTCGTGGCAGGCTCGTTCGGGGGCGCGGCGCTCATGGCTTGGTCACTCGATGCCGATGATTTCCTTCACCACCTTCTCTCCCTTGATCACGCCAAGGGAGTTGCCTTCTTTCTTCTCCCGCAGAGCAACTTGCAGCAGGAAGAGGGCGGTTTTGAGGACGCCGGCCTTCGTCATGCTTAGATCGTCGGCCATCTGCTCCAGTGATTTGGTCTGCTGCTCATTGAATTGGACGTTGAGTCGATTCGCCACGGCTGCACCTCCTCAGGCGGGTACATTTCTGTCTCTTCGATGAAAAAAGAACGAACTCACGCCTTTGAATACACCTTTTTTACACCTTTTTTACACCTTTGTCAAGGGAGTAGTGAGTTGTTTTGAGACATGTTCTTATCGCGCCGTCCCTCTCCCTCGCAGCAGTGCGATCACGGTCGCGGCATAGTCGGGATTACGGAAGCGCAACCGCAACGTGCCGCGCGTCGGCGAGTAATCACGCAGCTGCACCGGAGGCCGCGACGAGAACCACTGCCCAAGTCCCAGGCCGATCAGAGCGCCGACCGTTGCGAGAACCAGGGCCGCGAAACCGGTGAGGGCGGCCCAGCCGAGCATCTCGCCGAACACCACCGCCAGCGGGCCGAGCAGCGCTCCGACGAGAAACCCCCGCACGGCGCCGCGCGACTGGCGATCGCGCCCTTCCGTCTGGCACGCTGCGCATACCGGTACGGGTATCATCACTTCATGCGCGACGCCCGGCATGAACACCCGCATCATCAGGCCGCCGCGCGACCAGGCCTCGAAGCGCATCACTTCTGTCGTCCCTTCTCCACAGGCGGCGCAATTCGGCGGGAAGCGCAGCCGGGTCGCGCGGGCGGTGATCCAGCCGGCCGGGTCCGGATCGGCGATCTCGTCGGCTTCGGCCTGGTACGCCTCGCGCGGCGGGGCGCCGCGCGGCAAGTGCAAGCCGAGAACCTGGCCGACGTGCAACAGCACATCGCCGAGGTCTTTGGTCGCGACCTCGTAGCGGCCCGGCAGCACCACCTCGTCTGTACCGGACAGCACGAACTGCGGCGCCTTCACCTGGGCGCCATGAGCGGCGACGCTCTCTCCCCGGCGCAGCTCGATGAAGGGCACCGCATCCGCCGCCACCGGCAGGATCAGCCCGGTAAACGGGCTATCGACTTCCGGCACGTGCGGTTCGCCCGAGGCGTTGAACAGCGCCCACGGACACCAGACGACGAGGTCATGGTACTTCACCTCGACGCCCTCTTTGTGCAACACCAGCGAATGGCCGCGCGTCCACAGCGACCAGCCGAACCAGATGGCCGAGCCGAACAACAGGCCGACGCCGAGCGCGATTCGCTCGGCGTCGTGTTTGCCGTAGTAGTACGACAGCAGCATGCCGACGCCCGCCGCGGCGAAGACGGAAGCGAGGCCGTACATGCGCCGCGGCCCGACGACGATCGGCCCGACGCCAAGATACTCGGCCGGGTTCTCCAGCAGATCGTCGAGGTCGGGCAGAAAGCCCCGCAGCGAATTTCCAGCCGGGAGGAAACTCATAGTAGGTAGTCCCGCGTTGTATCGCCGCTTGCGGCTTCGCGGTTGCCCCCGCCAAGCCGCAAGCGGCAATACAACTAATGATATGACGATGGAACGCTTCTTCGCAACCTGCGGCCGCGGCGTCGAAACAGTACTGGCGGATGAGCTGCGCGCCCTCGGCGCGGCGGACGTCGAACCGGGGCGCGGCGGCGTCGCGTACTCCGGCGACCTGGCGCTGTTGTACCGTTGCTGCCTCTGGCTGCGCACCGCTATCCGCGTGCTGCGGCCGGTCCTCGAAGCCGACGTGCAATCGCCGGACGAACTGTATGAGATCGTTCGCGCCAACGACTGGTCGCGCTACCTGACGCCGGAGCATACGCTGGCCGTCGATAGCAACGTGCGCGACTCGGCGATCACGCACTCCAAGTACGCCGCCCTGCGCGTGAAGGACGCCATCTGCGACCAGTTTGTCGAGACCTGCGGCCGGCGGCCGAGCGTCGACGTGGAAACGCCAATGGTCGGCTTCAATTTGCACGTCTATCGCGACCACGCCGTGTTGAGCCTCGAAGCGGCCGGCGAATCGTTGCACAAGCGCGGCTACCGGCCGATCCAGACGAAGGCGCCGTTGAACGAGGCGCTCGCCGCGGCGCTGGTGCTGCGGACCGGCTGGAAGGGCGACGTGCCGTTCGTCGATCCGCTGTGCGGCTCCGGCACCCTGGCGATCGAGGCGGCGTGGATCGCCCTGCGCCGACCGCCGGGGCTGACGCGCAAGCGTTTCGGGTTCCAGGGCTGGATGGATTACGACGTGGGCCTGTGGACGGACCTGCGCGATGAAGCGCGGCGCGGCATGCTCAGGGCATTGCCGGCGCCGGTGTGGGGTTCCGACGTGCGCGGCGACGCGGTGGCGTTCTCGATCGACAATGCGAAGGCGGCGGGCATAGGCAACCTGCTGCGCTTTGCCAAGCGCGACGTGCGCGACTTCGAGCCGCCGCCGGGACCTCCCGGCATTCTGCTGTGCAACCCGCCCTACGGCGAGCGCCTCGGCGACGAGCGCGACCTGCGCAGCCTGTACGGCCTGCTCGGCGACGTGTTCCGGCTGCGCATGCGCGGCTGGACGTGCTACGTCTTCACCGGCAACCCGAACCTGGCGGCGTGCATCGGGCTTGAGCCGGCGGAGCAAATCCCGCTGTTCAACGGCAAGATCCCGTGCCGGCTGCTGAAATACGAGATGTGACAGATGCCTCGCGTTGGGAACGATTGAAGCTGGCGCGACTTTGCGGACGATACCGGATAGGACGCGTTTTCCGTCTCTCCTGTCCGGGATCGGGTGAATCATGACTGGCGACGCGAAAAAAACTCACGCCGGCTGGCGACGTTGGTGCCGGGTCTTGCGACCTGCCGCCCATCTGGCGCTGGCGGCCGGAGTACTGGCGCAAACCGCCGGCTGTACCCGGCTGTTCTTCCGCAAGCAGGCCGACAAGGAAGTCGCCGAGGTGCTGGCCAACAAGGACAAATACCCGGAATGGGGCATTGAAAACTGGCACGCTTACGCCGACCCGCGCGCCCGCTTCGCCGACTGTAGCGATCCCGACCATCCGCCGATGCCGCCGGACGACCCGGCCGCCTACGACCTGTCTCCCAACCCGCAGAAGCCCGGCAAGGCAGGCATCGCGCGCATCGAAGGCACCGGCTACCTGGAACTGATCGCCCAGTGGGACCGCGAGAACCGCGAGCGTAAGGCCCACGAAGAGGCTGAGGAAAAACAAAAGAACGCAGGGCCGACGCAGCCGGAAGAGCAGGAAGACGGGGCGGACGCGAAGGTCCACACCAGGGGGATAGCCAAGCAAGGCCCGGCGCTCGGGCAAGGTGCGGGCTTCGCGAAGGATGTGGAGGCGGGCCCGATTCCGGAAGGGACGCCGAAGACGGCTCCGCCTCACGGCGATGCCATCGCGGAAGCCA
>JBBQPD010000189.1:0-8848 GCA_038331535.1 Gemmatales bacterium
GAGGTGCCGGCCAAGGACTCCAAGTTCCGCCTCGACGCCCGCAAGAAGCTGCTCGACCAGCTCGACGAGCTGCACCGCCGCGCCGACTCCGGCAGCGGCGCGGCCCACGGCAGCGCCTACGAGCGCGCCTTCCGCCTGCTCACCTCGCCCGCGGCCAAGGCTTCTTTCGACCTCGGCAAGGAACCGGTGAAACTGCGCGATCGCTATGGCCGTAACACCTTCGGCCAGAGCTGCCTGCTGGCCCGGCGGCTGATCGAGGGCGGCGTCCGCTGCGTGACCGTCAACCACTTCGAGACGGTCTTCGGCCTGTCCTGCTGGGACATGCACGCCGACGGCGGCGGTCTCAACAACACCTACCTCGACTACGAACGGCACCTGTGCCCGCAGTTCGACCTCGCCTTCACCGCCCTGATCGAAGACCTCCAGCAACGCGGCCTGTTGGAGAGCACGGTCGTGGCGGTGCTGAGCGAGTTCGGCCGCACGCCGCAGGTCAACGGCCGCGGCGGCCGCGATCACTACCCCGCCGCCTGGACCAACTTCGTGTGCGGCGGCAACTTCCGCGGCGGCCAGGTCATCGGCGCCACGGACAAGATCGGCTCCCGGCCGATCGACACGCCGATCGAGCCGCCGCAAATGCTGGCGTCGATCTATCACGGCATGGGCATCAACCTCGACACCACCACGATGCCCGGCCCCGGCGGCCGCCCGGTGCGCCTGATCGAAGCGGAGCCGATCCGGCAACTGTTCGCGTGAAAAATATGAACCACAGAGACACAGAGACACAGAGAAAACAACAAGATCGAAACACGGGCAAGGAAGGTCTGCACTCGGTGGCCCCATTTCCCATGCTTCGGCTTTTCCTTGTTTTGTTTTCTTCTCTGTGTCTCTGTGCCTCTGTGGTTCAATCCGCGGAACCATCGCTCCGCAATCTCGCCCTGCGCGGCCTTCAGATCGGCGGCACCACGACCCTCATCATCGACGGCGACGAGTTCGGCACCGCCCCGCGTCTTTTGCTCCCATTTCCCGCCGGCCAGCAGCTGAAACCAGGATCGACGAAGAACCAGGCGAGCTTCGACGTGACCCTCGACGGCACCGTCGAACCGGGCTATCACCACCTGCGCGTCGTGACCGATGACGGCGTCAGCGCCCCGGTGGTGATCGCCGTCGATCGACTGCCGCAACGGCTTCTCGCTGCCGCTGTCGAGCAACTGCCAGCGGCGATTCACGGCGTCGTCAGCGGCGGCGCCACGGTCGAGACGAAGTTCACGGGCAAGGCAGGGCAAAAGGTTCTCGTCGAAGTCGAGGCTCAACGGTTGGGGAGCAAGCTGCGACCGGTGGTTCATCTCATCGGCCCGAAGCGCCTGCAACTTGGCTGGGCGTGGCCGACTACGAGTCTCGGCGGCGACGCCAGGCTAGAGGCCACTCTGCCGGAGGACGGCATCTATACGGTGACGCTGCACGATATGGAGTATGCGGCGCCGGCGCCGGGTTTCTTCCGCCTGCGCGTCGGCCAGTGGTCGTTCGCCGATCAGGTCTTCCCGCCGGCAATCGAGAAGGGGAAACCGCAAGCCGTCGAGCTGCTCGGCCCAACGCCGCCGCCGCGCGTGGACCTCGCCGCGATAGCCAACACCGGACCGGTGCCGGTCGCGACGCCGAAGGAAGGTGTCTTCAGCGGACCGCGCCCGTTCGTGCAGGTCAGTCCTCATGCGGAGGTCGTGAAACAGGCGGTGCCAGGGAAGCTGCAAGAACTGCCGGCCGGCCTCGTGGGCGTCAGCGGCAAATTGCTCACGCCGTATGACGAGGACCGCTACCGCGTCCCCGTCACGCCGAAGGCGAAACTGCGGTTGGAGGTGTTCGCCGAGCGCTACGGCTCGCCGCTCGACGCCGCCCTGGTCGTCCGCAATGAGCAAGGCGCCGAACTGGCACGCGCCGAGGATGGTCCCGGCACGCTCGACCCGATCCTGGAATACGCGGTGCCCGAAAATGTCACCGCCGTGGTGGTCGGCGTCATCGACGCGCAGGGCCGCGGCGGGCCGCGCGCCGTCTATCGCCTCGTCGTCGATCCGCAGCGGAATGGGCCGAGCAAGATCGGCTTTCATCTGCTTACGACAGCGCAGCACGTCGCGCTGCCGGTCGGCGGCCGGGCCGTCGTGCCGGTGCTGATCGACCGCGGCGGCTACGAGGGAAAAGTCACTCTTTCCGCGGGGGGACTGCCGCCCGGCATGCGCCTGGAAGGGGCCGACATTCCCGAAGGCGCGGACGGCGCACTAGTCACGATGCAGCGCGGGGACGCGCCTGCCGGCGCGGTCATCAGCCGCTGGCGTGGGCGCGGCACGGACGGCGTGGAGCAGATCGTCACGACCAAAGGCCACCCGCTGGAGCGCTTACAACCCTGGCTAGCTACCGAGATCGCCGTGGCGACAAGCACCGCGAAAGCCGCCGACTTTCAGATCGACTGGCGCGGACTGCCTGCTGACGCCGGGTTGGTCCCCGCAGGAAAGCTGGCGCTGCCGGTCAAGGTCACGAAGCCCGCCGGCAATGGCATCGTGCGCTTGACCCTTCTGACGAGCCAGTTGCGGCCGCTCGTCAATGGCGTCACCGACCCGGCCCAGTCCTTGCGGCTCGAAAAGCCGGTCGAGCTACCGGCCACCGCGACGGACGGCGATCTCAGCGTTCTGGTGCCGCCGCTGCCTCTGGCGCCGGTGTACGACGTCACGGTCCAGGCCGAATTACTGACGCCTGACAAGAAGACGATCCTTGCCGTTGCCTACGCGCCGGTGCGGCGCATGTTGGTGCGAAATCAGGTGGTCGTGAAACTCGATGGTCCCGCCCGCATCGAGGCGACGATCGATCCGAAGATAGCCGTCACCGTGAAGATCGCAGGGCAGGTCGAACGGCGAGAGGGGCTAACCGGTGACATCGCCTTGACACTGACTGGGCTTCCGGCCGGCGCCAGCGCTGCCCCCGTCACGGTGAAGGACGGGACGACGGCCTTCGTCATCAGCGTGGTCCTGCCGCCCACCACGCCAGCCGGCGAGGTGAGCGGGCTGAAGCTGTCCGGCACCGCGGCGGCGGACGCGAAGCAGCCGAACATTCGGGTGAAGAGCCGGGACGTGGACGTTACGATTGTGGTGAAGACGCCCGCCAAGTAGGTGCCGCGAGCCGAGCGGCACCCTGCCGGAGGGATCGGCTAACAGCTTATAGCTATCAGCTAACAGCTTTCAGCCAAAGGAGCGCTGTGTCACGCCCTTCCCTTCGTTCAGGGCGTGCCACGCTGGCGAGCCGGACCTGCGAAGACAGCCCAATGAGGATCCTGCCATGATGCGTCGCTTTTCATGCGGTCTACTCTCCCTCCTCGCATCGTTCGCAGGCTCCTCCCGTGCCGCCGATGCTCCAATCCCGACCGGCCCCGTCACGGTCTCTCCGACTTCTCTCGACCTCCGTCACGCACGGCAACCGCACGCGCTCCAGGTACTCGGCATAACGGACGACGGCTACAGCGTCGATATGCGCGACCAGGCCCGCTTCGTGAGCGGCGACGCGCGCATCGCCGACGTGGACGAACACGGCTGGGTCCGTCCGGTCGGCAGCGGCGCGACGACCGTGACTGTCACCGTCGCCAGCCAGACGCTCACGGTGCCGGTCAAGGTCGCGATGGCGCCGCGCGAGCCGCCGATCAGTTTCCGCCACGAGGTGATGCCAGTGCTGTCCCGGTCCGGCTGCAACGCGGGGGCGTGTCACGGCTATTCGCTCGGCAAGAACGGTTTCAAGCTGTCGCTGCGTGGCTCCGACCCGGAGCTGGACTGGCCGGCCATCGCCAAGGATTCGCTCGGCCGGCGCATCAATCCGCTCGTGCCGACGCAAAGCCTGCTCGTGGCCAAGGCGCGCGGCGACGTTCCCCACGAGGGAGGCGCCCGCTTCGCGCGCGGCAGCCTGTCGGACAACATTCTCGTCAGCTGGATCAGCCTGGGAGCGCCGGCCGACCTGGCCGATACGGCCCACGTCGTCGGCGTGCGGCTCGTGCCCGACAAGTTGGTGCTGCGTCCCGGTCAGAAGCACCGCCTCCAGATGATCGCGGAGTACAACGACGGCTCGGTGCGCGACGTCACCCGGCTGGGTGTGTTCAACGCCAATAACGACCGCTATGTGGCGGTCGATGACGAGGGCATGGCGACCGCGCTCGAGGGCGGCGAGACCGCCGTCGTCGCCCGCTTTGAGCGGACTTTCGCGGCCGCATCCGTCGGCGTGCTGAACATCGTCCCCAACTTCGTTGCCACGCGGGTGCCGCAGAATAATCTCATCGACCGGCATGTCGTCGAGAAGCTCAATCGGCTCAAGATCACGCCGTCGCCGCTAACGAACGACGAGGAGTTTCTGCGCCGCGTTTATCTCGATCTCATCGGCGTCCAACCCCGGCCCGACGAGGTCCGCGCGTTTCTCGCGGAGAAAGACGCGAAGAAACGCGAAAAGGCGATCGACGCCCTGTTCGGCCGGCCCGAGTTTATCGATCACTGGTCGCTCAAGTGGGGCGATTTGCTGCAAAACTCGCGCAACACCGCCAGCCAGCCGTCGGTCTATCTCTTCCGGGAATTCATCCGCGCCGCCGTGGCGTCGAACATGCCGCTGGACGAGTTCGCCCGGCGCATCCTCACCGCCCGCGGCGGCGCCCATGACGACCCGGCCAGCGTCTATTTCGGCATCAGCAAGGACACCAACGACACGGTTGAGCGCTCGACACAGGTCTTCATCGGCGTGCGCATGTTGTGCGCCCGCTGCCACACGCACCCGCTGGAAAATTGGACGCAGGCCGACTACTACGGCCTCGCCAGCTTCTTCAGCCAGGTGAGCGTGCGGCCCGACGTTCGCTTCCCGAATGTGCCGAACAGCAAGCTGGTGCAGGTGAACCGGGCCGCTGGCCTGGCCGTCAACCCGCGCAGTGGTCAACCGCAGGCGCCGAAGTTCCTCGGCGGCGCGGCGCCGCAGCTCGCGCCCGGCGTCGATCGCCGCGAAGCCTACGCCGCCTGGCTGACCGCCGCGGAGAACCCGTTCTTCGCGCGCGGCATGGTGAACCGCGTCTGGAGTTACTTCTACCACCGCGGCATCGTCGAGCCGGTGGACGACGTGCGCAGCACCAACCCGCCGATCAACCCGGCCCTTCTCGACGCGCTTACGAAAGACTTTATCGAGCATCGCTACGACGTGCGCTACCTGATGCGGCAGATCGTCCTTTCGGAAACGTACCAGCGCTCCAGCGCCGCGACGCCGTCGAACAAACACGACGAACAAAACTTCTCGCACGCCGTTCCGCGGCGCGTGCCGGCCGAGGCGCTGCTCGATTCGCTGGTGCAGGCGACGGGGGTACCGGAAAACTTCGGCGGCGTGCCGGGCAATTTCCGCGCCGCCCAGCTGCCCGACGGCAACGTCGAGAACCCGTTCCTGAAGCTGTTCGGCAAGCCGCAGCGCATGGACGCCTGCGAGTGCGAGCGCGACAACGGCTCGAACATGCTGCAAGCGTTGCACTTCATCAACGGCAAGAGCATTCTCGGCCGCGTACAAAACCCCGCCGCCCGGCCGGCGCTGCTTCTGGGACAAAAGCTCTCCGACAAGGATCTTGTAACGGAGTTGTACCTCTGGTCGCTCTCACGGAATCCGCGCGCCGACGAATTGAAAGTCGGCCTCGACTTCGTCGCGTCTTACGGCGACAAGAAGGCGGAAGCAGCCCAGGACTTGATGTGGGCGCTGCTCAATAGCCGGGATTTTCTGCTGCTGCCGTGATCGGCTACTAGCCCCCGGCGTAAGCCGGGGGATCGCCGCCACCCTCGGCTTGCGCCGGGGGCTAGTAAAGGTTTTGAAACCATTTCCAAACCCAAAACTTCGTAGGATGAGGAACAGCCCGTCCGCCCGCACCTACGAAGGAGAGATCATGTCCATGCCGAAGGGGAAGTCCGCGAAGCAGCTGACCGCCGATATGGCTCGCCTCAGCGCCCGTCGAACCAAGCAAAAAGAAGACCTGGATCAAACGACCGCAGCGTTGAAGGAGTCGAAGGAACAGCTCAAGGCCGCCGCGTCAGCGCGCTAACCGCGCCCCTCGACGGCCTGCAAGCCCGAATCCTAATCATCACAGGAGTTAATCGATGTTGAAGCGTTTCCTCGCGCCCGTTTTCTGTGCCGCGTTCGTCCTCGGCGTCGCGCCGGCGCGGGCCGCGGACGAATACACCGTCGATCCCGTGCATTCAAGCGTGTCGTTCAAGATCTCGCACGCCGGCCTGTCCTGGGTCCACGGCCGGTTTAACGCGTTCTCCGGCAGCTTCACGATCGACGCCGAGGACGCCGCGAAAAGCTCATTCGCGTTGACGATCCCGGTGGAGAGCATCGATACCAACAACGCGAAGCGCGATGAACACCTGCGCGCCCCCGACTTCTTCAACGTCAAGCAGTTCCCGGCGCTCACCTTCAAGAGCACTGCCGCGAAGGCGATCAAGGACGGCTACCAGGTGACCGGCGACCTCACGATCCACGGCGTCACCAAGTCTGTGTCCTTCGCGCTCACAGGCGGACGCAAGGGCGAGTTCCCCAAGGGCGTACAGCGCACCGGCTACTCGACCGAGCTGACTATCAAGCGCTCGGACTTCGGCGTCGACAAGGGGCTTGATGCGGTCGGCGACGAGGTCTATATCGCCATCAGTCTCTCCGCCACGAAGAAATGAGGCGGTGTCTCCGTTTGCCGCTTGCGGCTTAGCGGTGATGTGCCGCTAAACCGCAAGCGGCAATCAGAGTGACGGACCGATGCCGGACCCGCTACTCATCCTCGAAGCGCTCGCCGCGGCGGCCCTCACGGCCGCCGCACTATTTCTCCTCTTCCGTCTGGTCCGTCCAATCCGAACGTCGGCCGGCGTACTGAGCGTCGGTGCGGGATTCTACGTCGGCTGCCGGTGGCTCGGTCTACGGCCGCACTGGCCGCCGGTCGAAGACCTGGATCGCTCGTTGCTTCTGCTGTTTCCGGCGCTGATCGCGGTCGAACTCATCGCATTTCTTCCCCAAATAGGCCGCTGGATGGCCTGGCCGCTACGGATTCTCCTCTCGGCAGGCGCCGCTCGCCTATTGCTGCACAACACGAGTTACCTTGCCGACCTCGGCCTGCCCGGCACGCCGGAATGGACGCCCTTGCAAACTTGGTCGATCCTCGGCGGACTGGCCGCGGCCCTGGCGGGCGTCTGGGTCGCGCTGATCGTTCTGGCGCGGCGGACGCAGAGCCGTGCCGTTCCGCTCGCGCTGGCCGTCGCCTGTGCCGGCGCATCGGCGACGGTCATGCTCTCCGGGTATGCGTTCGGTAGCCAGATGGGCTTGCCTCTCGCGGCCGCACTGGCGGGAGCGCTGGCCGCCTCACTGGCCCTGTCGGACACCCCCGACCTGAGCGGCGTGATCGGTCTCGGCGTTGTGGGGCTGTTCACGCTGCTCGTCGTCGGTCGCTTCTTTGGCACGCTGACCACGACCAACGCCGTGCTGCTCTTCGGTGCGCCGCTGCTGTGCTGGCTCCCCGGATTGCCGCCGCGGTACTGCGGTTTCGTCCGGGTGTTGTGGGCGGCGGTGCCGGTCGCTCTCGCCCTCATGTTGGCGCGAGCGAAGTTCGTCGAAGACGAAAACCGGCCTTCATCTGCTCCAAAACCGCCATCGAGTCAGGTGCCTTCTGACACGAAGGAGACGACGCTGGAGGATTACTTGGACCCCCGGAAATAAGTTGTCGGCGTCGGCAAGGTGGAATTGTCGGGCGCCAACAGGGGAAAGACATACGCCTTCAGAAACGCCGGCCGCAAGCTGTCCGCGTGGCCGCCGTCGCTGCCGGTCCAGGCGACGCACTCATCCCAGGAATGCTGATGCAACCGGCCCGCGAGCCGCGTCTCGTCCGGCGACAGGACCGGCGGGCGGAATCCCACACGGCCAGCCGCCGGGTCGCGCGTGCCATCCGCCGTGCCCACGACGCCTGTCCCCACGCCGAGCCAGAAGCGGTCGCGATCGCTCGTGAACACATCGATGCCGAGACGGGCACTGGCCAGCGCCCCGCGCAGGTCGTAATTCGCCGACACTGCCGGTGCCAATAGCACGATGCGTTCGAGCGTGTCCGGCGGCAGTCGTTCGGCCGCCTGCAGGGCGACGGCGCAGCCGGCGCTGAACCCCACGAGGTAGATGGGCATGCCGGGGAAAGTGCCGCGATAACGGCTGATTTCTTCCGCCAGCAGCGCGGCCTGGCAGCGTGAATAACCGAGATCGACCACGTCGGCCACACCGCGACCACGGCCGTGCGTCCAATCGAAGGAGCGGACGTGCAGCGGCAGGTGCAGCGCGTCGGTCATCTCGGCAATGGAGCGCGGGGCGTTCTGGTAGCCGCCCGCACCGTCCACGACGAGCACGATGCCGCGCGCGGCACAGGGCGAGGCGCGCGACACGACGGGGGCGGGCATACCCGCGCACCCGGACAGCAGCAGCAAGAGCCAGGGGAAGGCCCGATAAAGCGTCGGTGTCATGGCCCCTCGGGCACGCTAAGGAGGGAAAACCCGCCTTATCGTAGACACCGGACCGATTCGCGCCTTTAGGAAATTCGCTCTGCGAGGTAATTTGGTCCTGAACGCGACGTGCTGGACGGCACGATCGCTACTTCTTGCGTGGCTCGCCCCATTCCCCGGATTCGCGAAACGCAAGCAACTCTCTCCTCCGCAGTGGGGAGGGGCTTTCCAGAGGTCGCTTCTACGAGCCGCGGGCCGGAGGGAGGGGTGCCCCCGCGCGCCGACCGGGGCGGGGCGGTGACAACAAACCAAATAGGGGGGAACGCAAACACCCCGGGCCCCAAAAA
>JBBQPD010000190.1:0-8832 GCA_038331535.1 Gemmatales bacterium
GGGTCGCGGCTCGTAATGCCTAAATCCGTAGGGCTTCCTGCCGAGCCGCGACCGACTGGGAGCGCTCCCTGACGGTCGCGGCTCGTCAAGCCGATTCACGCGATCTTGGAAAACACGTCGGTCACCTTGACCGAGCGCGCCGACCAGGCCGGGACGATGCTGCCGAGGAACGCCGTGCCGCCGCCGACCGCCAGACCCCACCAGGGCGCGGCGTTCTCGACGAAGAACTTGCCGAAGAACGCGATCGGCAAGGCGATGCCACCCTTCAATTCGTTGATGTAGTGCCTCGTCGCCAGCGCGCTAAGCAGTCCGGTGACGCAGCCGATCAGCAGCGCCTCGCCCAGCACCAGCAACAGGATTTTGTTCGGCGAGAAACCCAACACCTTGAGAATGGCCATTTCGACGCGGCGTTCGCGCACGCTGATACTGATGGCGTTGGCGATCACCAGCGACATCGTCGCCAGAATGGCCGGTCCCATCAACCAGCGCATGCCCCACAGAATGGTCTTGTAGGCGTCGAGGAACGACGCGATACCGGAAGAGGCCGTCTCGCATTTGATCACCGGCGAGGTAAACTCCGGCGACTCGGTGAGTTGCTGGGACACCTTCTCGAAGATCGTCATGTTCGGCACGCGCAGCCAGACGAGGGCGAGCGTTTTCTCCGTCATCGGATGCTTCTGGTCCTTGGTTTTGCCCTTGTTGTACTCCTGGAGCTTCTGGTCCAGGTAGGCGTAGTTCATCACCGCGCTTAGCTCGTAACGGCCGCGCGGCAACTTGCCGAGGATCTCGAATTCCAGGTCGATGTCCTTGTAATTGAAGCTCGTGACCTTGATCTTCTCGCCCACCTTCTTGTGCATCGCCTCCAGCCGGCTTTCGCCGATCAGCACCAGCTTCGGATCCTGCGCCATCTTCTCGCAGGCCGCGGCCAGGAGCCGTTTCTCCTCTTCGGGCACCAGGTCGATGTCCTCCATCATGCTGTTGAACTTGCCGTTGGCGTCGTAATTGATGAGCTTGCTCGGCTCCATGGCGAAGAAGAAGACGGTGTTGTCGCGCGTCTTGTGTTCCGGGTCGAGCGTGCCGCCGTAGAAGGCCCAGTACATCGCGTCCTTGTTCACGTCGATGACGTACTCGCCCTTTTTCTTGGGGTCGGGAGCGCCCAGCGCGATGCGCTCGTAGTAGGCGAACGGCATCTGGCTGGGGATCTGGTACTTCTCCGAGACGATGACCTTGAGGTTCTTGCTCTTGGCCTCAGTCTGTCGATCGATGAACGCCAGCACGCTCCAGATCATGGTGACGATGAGGACGAGGAAGGCGGTCGCCAACGCGGTCAGCACGCTGCGCAGCAGGTTGCGGCGCAGGCTTTTGATCATGAAGCGCGTGTACTCCCAGTACGCCGCGGCGAACAGGAGGATGAGAGCACAGGCGACGGCGCCGATCGGGTTGAGCGGGTTGGCCAGGAAGTCGGTCAGCCACTTCTTCGAGTCGTTCATGGCGTTAAACTCCCAGGTCCAGCGACCGCGGCGCTTCGCGGACGCGATCGGCCGTTTGCACCGCCTCAGTCTTCGGTTCCGCGGTAGAGTCCTGCCGCACTTCGTCCACCAGCCGGCCTTTTTCCAGGTGCAACGTCCTTTGGGCGCGCTCGGCGGCGTGCGGATCGTGCGTCACCATCAGGATGGTCTTGTTCATGTTGTCCTTCAGCGCAACCAAAAGGTCGAGAATTTCGCCGCCCGATTTCGTATCGAGATCGCCGGTCGGCTCGTCGGCGACAATGATCGTCGGGTCGGTGACGATGGCGCGGGCGATGCCGACGCGCTGCTGTTGGCCGCCGGAAAGCTGACCGGGCCGATGACTCATGCGATCGGACAGGCCGACCAGGTCGAGCGCGATGTTCACCTGCCGCTTGCGCTCCGCGCGCGACAGCGGCAACAGCAGCAACGGCAGCTCGACGTTTTCGTAAGCCGTCAGCACCGGCAGCAGGTTGTAGAACTGGAAGACGAAGCCGACGCTGCGCGTCCGCCACTTGGCGAGCTGGGCCTCGCTCATGGCGCTAATCTCCTCGTCGCCGACCATGATGCGGCCTTCGCTGGGCTGGTCGAGGCCGGCGATGAGGTTGAGCAGCGTCGTCTTGCCCGAGCCGGACGGCCCCATCAGCGCCAGGAACTCGCCCTGCGGGATGTCGAGGCTGAGGTTGTTCAACACGTCGATCTGTTCGCTGCCGCGCTTGAAGAACTTGTGCAGATTCGCGACGTGAACGATGGGTTTAGCGCTCATGCGGCCGGTTTCCTTCTGCGCGTATTGCCGCTTGCGGCTTAGCGGGTCACCCCCGCTAAGCCGCAAGCGGCGAAACAATCACTTCGCCTTGAACGTCACGATCGCTCCCATGTCGGGCATGAGGTACACGCCCTCCTCTTCCTTGGGAACGTCGCGCACCTTGACGCGGACGGTGATGGCCCCCTTGGCCCGGTTGGCAATCGGCAGGCGGCGCTCGTAAACGCCCTCGTAGCCATCGGGGTGCTTCTTCTTGAACACAGCGTCCCGCGCGAAAGCCTCCGGCATGATGAGGCAGCGGTTGCCGACCGTGATGCGGGCGATGTCGCGCTCCTGGATGTCGAGATCGACTTCGAGGTCGGCGAGATCGGCCATCTCGCACAGCGAGCCGGCGGCGCCGAACGCGAACGGGTTGACGTAGCCGCCCAGCTCGGCCTTCTTGGTCAGGATACTGCCGGTCACCGGCGCCACGATGGAGCAGTTTTTCAACTGTTTGGTGGCCTGATCCACCGCGGCCTGGGCCGACTGCACCTGCGCCTTGTTGACGCCGCGCTGTTCCTCCAGCGACAGCTTGAGCTTCGCGAGGAGCTGCTTCTGGTTCTCGTAAGCGGCCTGGTCCGCCTGCAGCTGGACCGCCGCCTTCTCCAGGTCGTCGTTTGTGGTGCTGGCGCCGCCGCGGCGCTTGTTGCGCTCGTCGATCATCGATAGCCGGAGCCGGGCATCCAGGTTCGCCAGGAGGGCCTCCACCGCGGAGATTTCCTTGAGGGTCGAGCCGCTCTCCACTTGCTGCAGGTTGACCTTTTTTTCGCTCAACGCCGCCTCCGCGCTTTTCAGCTGCGCCCGGTAGATGACGGGATCGACGATGGCGAGCGGGTCGCCTTTCTTGTAGATGGCCCCCTCCTTGAAGTCGGGATCGAGCCAGATGATCTCGCCGCCGACCTGCGGGCTGAGCTGGATCTGGTGGGAGGCGATGACGTAACCCTTCGATTCCAGCAACACTTCGCCCGACGTAGCCGTACTGGTCGTCGGTGTCGCGGCGGTCGCGGCTCGTTCGCCTGTATTGTTGGCCGTCTGCTCGGCACTGTCGTTCGCGTCGTTCGTCGGAGTACGCGTGTAGGCCAGGAAGCCGAAGGCGGACGCGGCGAGGAAGAAGATCAGGGCGAGTCCCCAGGGCAACAGGCCGCCGCGCGGACTGCCGCCGCTCTTGCCTGTACCCGTGCTGCCGAGGCGCAGCGAGCGAACGCGGTCGCCGAGCGCGGTTGACTGACCGTTCGACGAAGTCGCCGCGCCGTGGGCCGTCGGGGCATTAAGCGTGTCACTCATGATTTCACCCGTGAAGTCTTGGCCGGGCGCGGCGGCTTGCCGCGCCCGGCCGAGCCGTTGGCGGAATGCGCTTTCCGGACCGCCGGACGGGGAGAGGCGGCGGCGGGCCGAAGATAATTACCCAGCAGGGCGAGGATCAGCTCCAGCATTTCTTGCCGATCGTAAGCGTCCGGGTCGGCGGCGCGCTGCATGGCCAGTCCGTGCAGGATGGCCTGGAGAAGCGTGCCGAACGTCCGCGCCGACGCTTTCGGCCCCGTCGTCTTGCGGGCGACTTCCGGCTCGAAGTCCTCGGCGATGTGGCCGCGCCACTCCTCGTAGAGATTCGCCAGCCGTCGCCGAAAATCGTCGCGATGGCCGATCTGCGACAAAAACGTGTATTGCAGCGAGTGGAACTCCGGGGCCGCGGGCGGCTGCAACAGCAGGATCGTCAGAAAACGGCAGGCCCGCTCCCAGCCGTGCGGCATCTGTTCGGCGGACTCCATCGGGCAGTCGCCGGCGCCGACGCGCTGACGCATCAGCCCCAGCAGGTGATCGAAGACCGCGAGAAGAATATCTTCCTTCGCACGGAAGTAGTACGTCAGCTGGCCGCGGCTCATGCCGGCACGCTTCTCGATCGCCGACAGCGACAGGTGTTCCAATCCCTGCTCGGCGATGGTCGCCACCGCCGCCTCGACGATCTGCGCACGGCGAAGTTTGCCGATCTCGACCCGCGGTTTCTTCATGCCCGGACCATGGGAGAAAAAAGTAGACCATTCAGTCTAGTGAAGATTCTAGTCTGATCGGTCTAGGAATGTCAACAAGTAAAATCAGGAGGGAGTTCAGCCTCCACTGGCGGTACCAAGAAAGATCGTTGGTTATCAGAGCTGGACCCGGTCCAACGCGTCTCGTAGTTTGTCGAAGTACGCGGCTCACCCGAAGGAACGACGCCATGAACCGACAACGACCGCTCACTCGTCGCGATCTGATGCGCTCAAGCGCCGGCGCACTGTTGGCCGCGGGACTATGGCCCGGCGCGCACCACGCCGAAGGCGAGAACGCGAGCGGCGACTTCCCTTTTCTCGTCGTGAACGACTTGCACTGGAAGGACAAGACCGGTGCGGACTGGTTTGCCAGGCTGGCGAAGCAGCTGACGAGCCATGCCGAAAAGCCCGAGTTCATGCTCCTGGTCGGCGACCTCGCCGAAGACGGCAAACCGGAACAGCTCGGACCGATGCGCGACTTCTGCAAGGATCTCGGCATCCCCGTCCATGTCGTTCCCGGTAACCACGATGCCGCCGCGCAGACCGACCGCAAGGCTTACGAGGAGTTGTTTCCCGACCGTCTGAACTACCGTTTCGACCATCGCGGCTGGCAGTACGTCGCTCTTGACTCGACCGACGGGGTCAAGGGCAGCGGCGTGTCCGTTCTGCCGCCGTCGCTGAAATGGCTCGACGAAACGCTCCCGAAGCTGGATAAGAAGAAGCCTACCATCTTGTTCACGCATTTCCCGCTCGGCCGCCTGACACCGACGCGGCTAACCAACGCCGACGCCGTTTTGGAGCGCTTCAAGGAACTCAATCTGCGTGCTGTGTTCTGCGGCCACTATCACGGGTTCACCGAGCGGACGTCAGGCGACATGGTGCTGACGACGAACAAATGCTGTTCCTTCGCCCGCGCCAATCACGATGGGACGAAGGAAAAAGGTTACTTCCTCTGTTCCGCCCAGGCCGGCAAAGTCACGCGCACCTTCGTCGAAGTCAAACCGGCGTGAATACTGTCCCTCCGCGGAATGCGTGCAGCATGGAGAGTATCTCCGTCGCACCTGCCTAAAAGCCAGCGGACAAAACCATACAAACCCGAAGCGCCAGCGAGGCAGAAGGTGTTCCCTCGCCGGCGCTTCGGGTTTGTGTCCGAGCGTCGCGGATGGACCAGCTGCCATATGTGATCGTTGCTACGCGGCCTGCACCGCCTACAATGGGTGTTCACTTTCCTTCGACCCCCCTTTTCGAGACAGTGCGATGCTCTCCACGGTCGTCCTTTGCATGCTCGCCCAAACGCCGGCCAGGCCGCAGTCGCCGGCGCTGCCGTTCACCGTCGACCATAAGCTCGGGCAGGTCCGCGATAAGGAAGAGACAAACGCGAAAGCCTCGGCCGAGATCCTCAAGGGACTGCGCGACTTCTACGAGAAGACGGCCCGTCCGGACGGTTCGTTCCAGCCCGGCGTCGATCCCGAGTACCGCGGCATGTCCGATGCGTCGTACAGTGACCTCGCCGCCGTCGCCTACGCAGTCGTTCTGCACAAGACCTTTGGCTGGAAACTTCCCTACGAGCAGAAAACGGTGGAGTTTCTCTTGTCGAGGCAGAAACCGAGCGGCGAGTTCTTCAACGTCGCCGGCACGGTCGGACCCGATTCGCCCGAGGGCCGCACCTACAACACCACCCAGGGACTCGTCGCGCTGCACGCCCTCGGTATCAAGCCGAAGCACGATCCTCTGCCCGTCTTCGAGGCGATCTTGAAAGAGGACTACAAACAACTGCCGGCGTATTCAACGAGCTTTTTTCCGCTCGCGTATCGCTGCGCGGGCCAGCCGATCCCTGAGAAGGCAGACCGCGGCATCCGCGCCCTGATGGTGCAGGACGAGACGGGTTACACCAACGACCACGTCGCCGCTACGTTCCACGCATCGCACTATTACCGGCTCGTCGGCGAGCCGACGCCGCGATCGAGAGAGATGGTTGCTCGCGTGCTGCGCGATCAGAAGCCCAACGGCAGTTGGTTCCTCAACATGCCCGCTCGCGACCGGCACGCCACGTTCGACGCCGTCTTCACTCTCGTACATGAAGGTGGCGATTCGCACGAGTGCCGGGCCGCGATCCGGCGGGCTGCGGCGTGGATCCTCACATGCCGAAACCACGATGGCGGCTTCGGGCATTATCCAGGCTCGACGTCGGATGCCGACGCGATCTACTTCCACGTTGGCGCCTTGGTGATGGCGGGCGTATTGAAACCCGCCACGCCATTGCCGCCGGATCCGGAGTTGCTGTCGTGGGGTCACCTGATGCCGGTCCTCAAGCAGCGGCCGGGCGATCCGCGGCACTCGCTGCATGTGCCGGGATGGGTCGCCAGCGTCGCGCTCGATCGGGATCGCCTGGTCGTGGCGTCGTCGGATTCGCTTGCTCGCCTGTTCGACGTCAAGAGCGGACGCGAGCTGATGACGTACAAAGGGCATGAGGACGCCGTCGCCGCGGTGCAGATCGCTGGCAATGTCGTCGCGACCGGCAGTTACGATCACACCGCTGCCCTCTGGGACGCGGCGACCGGCAAGCTGCTCCACCCCCTGTCCGGCCACCGTGGGGCCGTCATGGCGGTCGAGTTCAGTCCCGACAAGAGCACACTCGCCACCGGCAGCATCGACGGCACGATCAAGCTCTGGAACGTCGCGGATGGCCGGGAGAAGGCGACGCTGACAGGGCACAAGTCGTGGGTGAATTCGCTCGCGTACCATCCCGAGGGCGACTGGCTCGCCTCGGGCAGTTCCGACGGCACCATTCGAATCTGGTCGGCGAAAACCAACCAGATCCTGCGGACCGTTCCCGCGACGAACGCCGAGGTCCGTTCGATCGCGATCAGCCCCGACGGCGCCCGACTCGCCGCTGGGTTGCGGTACGGGGCGCTCAAGACGTGGAACACCGCAACCTGGAAACAGGAACTCGACCTGGCCGGTCAGGGCGACCTCTGTGCGGTGACGTTCGCCTCGCCCAAGCGGCTGGTGAGTTCATTCGGCGACTGGAACCGCGGCGGCGTGGTCCGGGTGCATGACGCCGCCAGCGGCGAACAGCTCGCTCGCTACCCGCATACTGGAGAGATCATTTCGCTGGCCGTCTCCGGCGACGTCCTCGCCGCCGGTGCCGCGGACAAGACCGTTCGCATCTGGACGATGCAAAAGTAGCAGGCCCGTTAAACGTGCAGCGCCTTCGCTCCCAAACGATGAGTCCGCTGCGCGCTGGTTGGTCGGATTCGCAAGTGAGGCTTGTAGCTCACTGTAAAGCCGGCGACCGCATCCCCTGGTGATCGGCAATAAGATCGACGGCTTGCTTGCCTGACTCTGGACCGGCACAAGCAACACCGAGCCGGAACAAAACCGCGATCGCAAGAATGTCTCGGTGATGCTCAGTTACGAAGTAGGCGAACGGACATTCAAGGAGTTGTGGGGGATTGGGGAGAAGAAATGAGACCGGTGGCACAGCGAAAAGGCCCATTGACTTTTAAGTCAAGTAGCGTAGAGTTGGCGTAGGCGGTTCTGGGAGGTCAACCTTGAATGACATCGTCATCATCTGGGACGACGAGGACGATCAAGACGGCAATTACTGGCACATCTGCGTCGAAGGGCACGGGCTGACCGTCGCGGAGGTCGAGGAAGTGTTGCGGGACGAGGACACCGAGATCGAAGTGAGTCGTTCCAGCGGTCGTCCGACGGCTTTTGGCTGGACAGATTCCGGCGAGCGCATCGCAGTAGTTTTCGAGGAAATGTCCGAAGACCCGAAACTCGTCTACCCCATTTCCGCTTACCCCGTGCCGCCGAAGCGGAGCAAGAGAGGAAAAAACCGATGAACGCCAAGCCTGCCGCGAAGACGAAGTGGACCCCGGCAGAATGCGCTCGACACCAGAGTATTCGCCAGGAATTCGCGCACTGTCCCACGCAAGAGGATCTGGAGTCGAGTGGCGCCTACGAAGGCCCGATCAAGAATGGGGCGTATTTCGCCGTTAAATTGCTGATCCACGAACTGAAGAAGGCGCGGGAGTCAGCCGGGCTGACGTTGGCGGCCGTGTCGAAACTCACCGGCATGGACCAGGCTACGCTGAGCCGCCTGGAGAACGGTCGCCAGCCAAACCCGACCGTCGATACGCTCTGGCGCTACGCCCGTGGCGTCGGGAGACAACTCGTGCTCACGCATGCCGACGGAGTAAAACGGGCGCAAGGCAATGGCAAGACGGCCAAATCGAAAGCTCGAAAACCGGACGGAAGCGGACCATGACAGCGGCTGAGTGGCTGGAATCCGCCGATCCTTATGCACTGCTTGCAGCTCTGGCGGAGGCAGCCGGCGCGAGTTGGCTAGAATCCAGAGACCCACATCCGATCCCTTTGACTGTAGGAGACAGAGACCAGGGATGCACCCTGAGCTGTGTCTGCTGCCGGACAGTCTGTAGACAAGGGAGTGGTCTCTGCCCTGCGTACCGCAAACTCCGGTTGTTCGCCGTCG
>JBBQPD010000191.1:0-8788 GCA_038331535.1 Gemmatales bacterium
CCGCTTACTGCGTGCGCGGCTCTGAAGTCCGAGTCCCGCTTACTGCGTGCGCGGCTCTGAAGTCCGAGTCCCGCTTACTGCGTGCGCGGCTCTGAAGTCCGAGTCCCGCTTACTGCGTGCGCGGCTCTGAGGTCCGAGTCCCGCTTACTGCGTGCGCGGCTCCTGAAAGCAAGGGACGCCCATCAGGACAAAAGCCCTTGCTTCTCCAGATATTCCAGGATCAGCACGGTCGCCTGCTGAGGAGACGTGCTGGTGGCGTCCAGGGTCAACTCCGCGTTCAGCGGCGCTTCGTAGGGATCGTCGATGCCGGTGAAGCCTTTCAGCTCGCCGGCGCGGGCCTTCTTATACAACCCCTTCGGGTCACGGCCCTCGCAGGTATCCAGCGGCGTGTTGACGTGAATCTCGATGAACGGCAGCTTGCCTTCGACGTGCAAAGCCCGCACACGGTTGCGATCTTTGCGATAGGGGCTGATGAAACTGGTCATGGTGATGATGCCGCCGTCGGCGAACAACTTGGCCACTTCACCGATGCGGCGGATATTCTCTTCGCGGTCCTCGGCCGAGAAACCGAGGCCGAAGCGCTTGGCCGACGCCTCCGGATATTGCCGCTTGTCGGTGAGGATCTTCGGCCCGGCGTTGAGGCCAAAGCGGACGTTATCGCCATCGAGGACGTACGCCGTCCGGCCGCGCTGGAACAGCGCATGTTCCAGGGTATAGGCGATCGTGCTCTTGCCCGAACCGCTCAGGCCAGTGAACCACAGCGTGGCTCCCTTCTGCTTCAGCAGCGCGGCCCGCTCTTCGCGCGTCACCTGGCCTTCGTGCCAGGTAATGTTCGTCGTATCGATCTGCGACATCCGACAACTCTCCTATAGTCGTTCGATCCGGTGCAACCGTCAAAAGCCCTATTGTAGAGCGCCCACTCGGGTAGGGCGAGCGCACGCGCAGCTGGAATTGTCGCCGCTCGCGGCTTAGCGGTTGGCGGCCGCCAAGCCGCAAGCGGTAATCAACCTGCAAAAGGAAAAATCAAACCGTGTACGGGATACCAAACTGCCCGAACTCGACCTGTGGCAGGTTCAGGGCGCGAATCTCGGCCATCACCTGTGGCTGGTAGCGCGCCTTCATGTGAACCACCACGGTCCGCACCGGTCGGTTCAGCTTCTTCAGTTCCATGGCGAATGTCGCCGGCGTCAGGTGTTTGGAGACGTCTGCCAGCCAGGCCAAGTTGTTGGGAAAGGTCGCTTCGAGGAAGATCGCTTTGAGGTCCGCAAGGGCGTTCAGGCGGCGCCAAATCTCGTCCGTCGGGCCCGTGTCGGAGATAAAGGCGACGCTCACTCGGCCGTCGGAAACGATGTAGCCGGAGGTCGGCACGACGTGGTTCAATTCCACGGCAGTTATTTTGAGACCTTCGAGGTCGAGCGCTTGGCCGCTCTCAAACGCCATCATGTTCAGAAACTTGCGATCGCCCTGGGACAGGGCGATGAAGTCGGGCCAGATGCGGTTATTGAACAAGTCGCGCCGGCAGCAATCCAGGACGTCTGCGCTCCCGTAGACCGTGATGCAATCGGTCGTGCCCTCGTAGGCGTTCTCCAGGAAGATCGGCAGCGACGCCAGATGGTCCGTATGGGTGTGCGACACTAGGACGTGGCGGATACGGGCCTGTTCCTGGGCGGAGCAATAGAAGCCGAGGCAGCCGGCATCGACGGCCAGCACGTCGTTGACAAGCGCGGACGAGAGGAACTGGTGATGTTCCGGACTCCCCAGGACGGAGGATGGGACCAGGGTGATCTTCACGGGAGTAGACTCCGGGTCTGTCACCGAATGCAGAGCATACCGGTTCTGTAGAAAACCTGCCATCCGGGAGGGCGCGGCTCCTGCCGAGGCGCTGGCGCTCCGCGATATTGGGTGTTTCTGCTTGTCCGCAGTATTCCCCTCTCGTAATACTCCATCGACCGTCTCCCGGCGACATTCGCCCACGGCGGCAACACTCTGGAGCATCATCATGAACTGCGTTCGTGTCTTGTTGGGTGGCTTCTTGTTCGCGGCCCTCGTCGGTTTCTCGTCGGCGGAAAAGCCCGCGGACAAGCCGAAGGCCAACAAGGACAAGATCGTCGGCGTCTGGGAATTCGTGAAAAGCAGCGATCCCGAGAGCGCCCCGCCTTCCGGCACGACGATGGAGTTCGCGAAGGACGGCAAACTCAAAATTGTCATCAAAATCGATGGCAAGGAACTGCCGATCCCGGAGGGGAAATATCAGGTGGACGGCGACACCCTCACCGTTACGATGGCCGGTCCTGACGGCAAGGAGAAGCCGGAGAAGTCGAAGATTACCAAGTTGACCGACACGGAATTCGTCCTCGTGGACGACTCCAAGGGTAAGCAAGAAGTCATCGAATTGAAGAAGAAGAAGTAATCGTGGGGCACGTTCTGTTCTTTGTTTACGTTTCGCGCGGCCCGCGCGAAACGTAAACAGAACATGGCCCACTCTCTTACGCCAGCACCCCCTCGATCACCCGTCCCGGACTGATCGGCATCGGCCGGTTCAGCGAATCGTACACCTCCGTCGCCGGGTCGATGCCCAGCAAATGAAAGATCGTCGCCGACAGGTCTTCCGGCCGCACCGGATCGCTCGCCGGATAGGCGCCGTTCTTGTCCGACGCGCCGAAGGCAAAGCCGCGCTTGACGCCGGCCCCGGCGAGCAGCGCGGTGTAGCACTGTGGCCAGTGGTCGCGGCCCGCCAGGTTATTGATGCGCGGCGACCGGCCGAATTCGCCGACCCAGACCACCAGCGTCGTGTCGAGCAGGCCGCGGCCGTCCAGGTCTTCCAGTAGCGTTGGCAGCGTCTGGTTGGTCATCGGCAGAAGATACTTTTTGAGAATCGGGTACATCGGCCGGTCGTTAAAGCCATGCGTGTCCCAGCCGCCTTCGCAGCCTCCGATGAATGGCGCGAAATAGACATTGACGAAGCGCGTACCCGCCTCAACGAGGCGTCGCGCGAGCAGGCAGCCCTGGCCGTAGGTCGTTCGGCCATAGCGGTCGCGTACAGCGTCCGGTTCCGCCGACAGGTCGAATGCCTTCTTGACCGCCGGCGACGAGAGCATGGATAGTGCCCGTTCGTATTGCTCGCCGATGCCCTTCGCCTTCGCCGAGAACTCCAGCAGTTCCGTCTGGCGGTCGATGAGGCGCAGCACCTCTCGGCGATTGTCGAGACGCTCGGCGGACAGATTGCCGGGCAGGCCAAGCTCGGGCAGACGAAAGTCGGGGCTATTCGGATCTTGTCGGATCAGCAGCGGGTCATGAGCCTTGCCGAGAAAACTGGCGTGCTGCCCCGGCGTGATCGAGCCGTCGCTGATGACATGCGGATAGGCGACAAAGGTCGGCATTCCCGCGCGCGCGGGCGCGAGTTTATCCACGACGGAACCGTAGGCAGGAAAGAGGTCGCGCGAGTCGCGCAAGCGCTGGTCGTCGCTCGGCGGGTTGTAGCCGGTCAGGCTGTAGTAGCCGGCCGAGTTGTGGTTCTTCATCTCATGCCGCAGACTGCGGATGAGGCAGACCTTGTCCATG
Source organism: Gemmatales bacterium (assembly GCA_038331535.1). Lineage (GTDB taxonomy): Bacteria > Planctomycetota > Planctomycetia > Gemmatales > Gemmataceae > JBBQPD01. The sequence continues at coordinate 3,562 of JBBQPD010000191.1, forward strand.
AGCGGCGCCATGCGCGGCAACCGTTCGCAGATGGGCATGCCCGGCACCTTGCTGGTAATCGGCTTGAACTCACCGCGAATCGCGTCCGGGGCGTTGGGCTTCATGTCGAAGGTATCGTGATGACTCGGTCCGCCCCACTGGTGCAGGAAGATCACGGAGTTGGCGCGTGCCTTGCGGCGGCCGGCTTTCTCGGCTGACGCGGCGCTCGGCAATCCGAGTCCGAACAGGCCGAGGCCGCCGATCTTGAGCAGGGCGCGGCGCGAGTAGGCGGACTGCGCGAAATCGCCGTTACTCGAGAACGTCGTTTCTCTCATGACCGTAATCCTTTTCCTTCAAACAGCCCAGTTTTCGACCTGTAGGCCCGGTACTCGCTGAAAATCACGCACATTTCGGGTGACAACGATTCCGCCATTCTCCAATGCGATGGCGGCGACTTTTAGGTCCATCTTGCCGACGTTGAGTTTGAGGGCGAAAAGCTGTTGGTATCGGTCCATGATCGGCTCGGTGTACAATAGGATCTGCCAGCCCGCCAAGAACCGAATCGTTTCAGCCAGCTCATAGTACCCTCGGGCAACCTGATGGGGCCGCTTGGCTTGACGTACATAGCTGTACCATCCCGTCATCTGTTCCTCGACATTGATGACGGTGATCGCCACTTCAACTTTGGAGTGCGCGTCGATGCGCTGGCTGACCTGGGGATGGTTGCGGCTGTACAGCGTCAGAATGTCGGTATCAAGCACGAAGACGCTCATGGGACGTTCGGATCCGCATCAACTTGGCGTCGGTACTCTTCGACACACTTGATCCACTCGTCAATGACCGGATCGTCCGCGGCCCACCTGCCACGAAACTTCATCCAGGGGCGATCGGACTCGCTCAGATCGACCTGAACGACCTCGGCTCCCGCGGCAAGTCTCTGCTTGACACTCTCCTTGAACTTCTGTAATGCCTCTTCGCGTGTCGCACCTTCCACAATCACGGAAAACGGTTCGCCACCTTTGACGCGGTATCCATTCTGATCCACCTTCTCGATTAAAACGGAAATGTGCATGGCGATCCCTCCTTCCTGTCAGCGTCGCAACAGATACTCTTTCGCGTTCACCAGTCCCCAGAGCAGATCTTCCAGTGCCGCGCGCTGGTCCTTCGCTTTCGCAATCATCACCAGAGCGGCGTCCTTTTCGGTCGCATTTGGCGCGCGGGACAGGGCCGTCAGATACAGATCGTCCACCACCTCCGCCATCGATTTGCCGGCCGCGAGCAACCGGCCGATACGATTGTCCCGTTCGGCGAGCATGTCGTTCAACATGCTGCCGGTAATGAGCTGAAACGCCTGGTTCAAAGTCGTATCTTCGGAGCGCTCGCACTCGCAGCTCAACAATCGAATCGGCTTGCCGAAAGCGGTGAGGAATCGCTCGGCGTCCGTTGGCCCCTCTTTCTTGGCCCGCGCCGCGCCGACACCCGGCAGTTGCACAGCCCTCGTTCCGAGGGGGAAGCCGTTGAACCGCGCCGGCACGCCCAGCGTATGCGCTACCGCATCGAGAAGCACTTCCGCCTGTAACGGTCGGATGAAGGCGTGCGAGAAGTTCGTCTCGTCGTCGCGGTTCGTGTCGTTCGGCACCGCGGAGAGTTGATACGTCCTCGAGTTCATGATTGTGCGCACGAGGTGGCGCAGGTCGAAGCGGTGGTCGATGAAATCTTTCGCCAAAGCGTCGAGAAGTGAGGCATTCACTGGCGGGTTCGTAGCTCGAAAATCGTCAATCGGATCGACGATGCCGCGCCCCAGCAGATGAGACCAGACGCGGTTGACCTGGGCGCGGGCGAAGAAGGGGTTGTCCGGCCGGGCCACCCAGTCGGCCAGCGCGCGCAATCGGTCGGCGTCCGCGTCGAAGGAGGGGGTGTCGGCGCCGGGAAACAGCGGCCGCAGCACTTCCTTCGTCCGGGGGTGCGTCACTTCGCCCTCGCGGTCGAGGTAGATGATTTGTTCGCCGTCGAATTCGTGCTTGTCGAGGTTGTCCTTGCGATTGTTCGCCACGATGCGGTACTGCACGCGCGCGAAGAAGGCGGCGAGGCTGTGGTAATCGGTCTGCGTCCATTGCTCGAACGGATGATTGTGGCACTTCGCACATTGCATGCGCACGCCAAGGAAGACCTGGGCGACGGCCTCGCCGCGGGTGTGCGGGTCGCGCAGGGCGCGATAGAAGTTGGCGGCCGGCTCGGCATAGCTACTGCCTCGGCCAGCAATCAATTCGCGCGCGAACTCGTTGAGCGGCTTGCCCTCCGCGATGCTCTGCCGAATCCAGCGCTGGAAGACGAGTACGCCCTTGCGGTCGAGCACCTTCTCCTCGCTACGGAGAAGGTCGGCCCATTTCAGTGCCCAGAAGTCGGCGAATTCCGGGCGTTTCAGGAGCGCGTCGATCAGGCGAGCGCGTTTGTCCGACCGCGCATCGGCGAGGAAATCACGGACTTCGTCGGCGGTGGGCAACGTGCCGATGGCGTCGAGGTGGGCGCGGCGCAGGAACACGCCGTCGGAACAAAGCTCCGACGGCTGCATGCGGAGCGTCCGCAGCTTGGCGAAAATGTGGCGGTCGATGTCGTTGAACTCTGGCACATCGTGCCAGACGAAACCAGGCCGCGCGGGGACGAAGGCCAGCTGCGCCGCCGCCTGACGGTCGAGATAGCGCACTGTGATCGTCGTTTCGCCGGTCCGGTTGCGGGTTACAACACCGTCGCCGCCGACGCGGGCCACGAGATTGGAAGGGTCAAACACCGCGAGGCCGGTTACGTCGCGCTGACTGCCGTCGCTGAACGTGGCCAGCGCGCGGAGGGTGACGCGGTCGGTAGGCTCTACGAGAACTTGCGCGATCGGCGTCACGTCGAGACGGCGCAGGCGCGGCACATCGTTCGCGTCCGGGCGCAACCCCTCGGCGATCCAGCGTTTCAGGATTTCATACTCGCGCGCGCCGAGGTCGAAGCGTTTGCCGCCCTCGTGCGGGACAGTCGCCGTCGCCTTGGTGAGCAGCAGGCTGGCGGCCGGATTGAGGCGGTCGGTGCGGCGCCCGAGGTGGTCGCGCGTCAGTACCATGAAATCGAAGTCCGGCGCCTCGCCGCGCAGTGAGAGCTTGAAGCCATTCTTGCCGTTCTGATTGCCGTGACACGCTCCCTGGTTGCAGCCGGCGCGGGAGAGAACGGCCATGACCTCGTTGCGAAAACTGATCGGCGCGGCGGCGCGTAACGGAGACGGCAAAATGATGAGAAGCGAGATTACGGTGGAAAGGCGAGTCATGATCGGTCTCGCGGCGGCAGCGGGAGGCGATAACGGCGGGAGGTTGATTCCGCTTTATCCTACTCCGCGACCCCCGTCGACGCAATCAGCGAAGGTTTCGAGTCGTCGGCATAGTTCAGCACTCCGGCCCGAGGACGGCGATGAAAGCTTCTCCTGCCCGCACGGCGATCGGCTCGATAAGGTTCACCCACCCTCCTTCGTCCACGGCCGCCGTCGCCACCAGGTCCAGGCGCTGGCCGGTGCCGGGGTCGATCCTGAACACCAACACCTGCCGCCCGGCCCGCACGCTCTCGAGATGAAACCGGGGGATGATCCGGTCGTCCACAAAGCGAAAAGTGAACCACGGGTCTTCGTAGAGTGGCAGCAAATTGCTCGGGTCCATCATCCACCGCCCACTACAGACGCCATCGTGCATGTTGACCGCAGCCAGATGGATGTACAATAGCTCCCGATCCGCTTTCCGCCACCGCATCGGCTGGCTCATAGGGATGCCCGAGTGGACTCCAGCAACAGCGAACGGGACAACAAGCCGCGCGGCGTGAGCCTGACCGCTGCGTTTGGCATGACACTCGCCGCCGTCGCTCTGGCGGCGGTCGTTCGTTGGTTGCTCGACCCGCTGCTCGGCGAGCAGGTGCCTTTTGCCACCTTTGTAGTAGCCGTCGTCGTCGCCTCCTGGTTCGGGGGCTTGTGGCCCGCGTTGCTGGCGGCGCTGCTCGGTATCCTGCTCTCCTGGTACTTGTTCGTACCTCCTCGCTACTCGTTCGCCATCCCGCCCAGCCCGCATCTGATCGGCCTGGCCATGTACGGTCTGGTCGGCCTCGCCGTCGCCGCGTTCGGCGAATCGCAACGGCATTCCCGCCAAACAGAGAGGCTCGAACGCCAACAAGAACGCGGGTTCGCGGGCGCTGGCGAGGTTCGTCTCCCCGACCCCAGACTGCGGGATCTCACTGTCTTCGGCTTCGGACTGACGCTGTCCGTGTTGGTGATCGGCGGTGCGTTGGGTTATATGAATGTTCGCCGTTTGTCCGAGAACGAACGAATCGTCGCCAACACCCACGTCGCCATTGCGGAATTGGAAGCTTTGCTGTCCACTCTCAAGGATGCCGAGACGGGACAGCGGGGGTACTTGCTCACCGAAGACGAGAAGTACCTGCAACCCTACGAAGACGCCATGCGCCGAGTCGAAGCCTCGATCAAGCGGTTCGAGAAACTCACTTCTGACGACGCCGAACAACAGGCCCGCTTCGCTGTGCTCGAGACGAAGATCGTCGGGCGCATGGACGAATTAATGCGGACGGTTGACCTGACGAAAGACGGCGACCGTCTCGCTGCCATGAAAATCGTGCGCAGCGGCGCCGGCAAAGCCATGATGGATGACCTGCGGGATGAAGTCGCTGCAATAGAAGAGGTCGAACGAATATCGCTCCGTCGTCGTGCCCTGGAGTCCGAGGAAAGTTACCGCACCACTGTTTCGTCGATCCTGTTCCCGGCCCTGATTGGCGCCCTGCTGCTCGCCAGCGTTTTCTATCTCAGTCGACGTAACCTCCTGCTGCGCCACCGGTCGGCGAAAGTGCTGGGCGAGCAACGGGAGCGGCTGCGGGTTACCCTCGCCAGCATTGGCGATGCCGTCATCACAACGGACGCGGGCGGCCACGTCGCTTTTCTCAACGCCGTGGCTCAAGAGCTGACCGGATGGACCCAGGACGACGCCCTCGGCAAGCCCCTGGATGTGGTGTTCAACATCCTCAACGAGCAAACGCGCGCGCCGGTTGAGAACCCGGTTCGGAAAGTACTCGAGGAGGGGCGCGTGGTTGGGCTGGCAAACCACACCGTTCTCGTGAGCAAGGACGGTACGGAGCGGCCCATTGACGACAGCGCCGCACCCATCCGCGACGCCAAAGGACGAATCGGCGGGGTCGTCCTGGTGTTCCATGACATCACCCT
>JBBQPD010000192.1:0-8755 GCA_038331535.1 Gemmatales bacterium
TATTCGCGATCCGAATCGTGCATCCGCCCCAAGGCGCACGCGACGGCCAGCCATACTTCCGGCGACGACTCGTTTTCCAAGTACTCGATCAGGACGCGGATATCGACGAATTCGGGCGACTCGAACGCGAGCCGTACCGCCCAGGCGCGTGCGGCCGGCGAAGGCTCGCGCAGCCGGTCCAGCGAATCGTTGAACGGCCGTTCGGTGACGTGGCGCGTCCACTGGGCCGCGAGAGGAGGCAATCCCGACACGTCCACCGTGGCCCGCCGCTCCTGCAACAGCCGCCGGGCGTGCTGGCCGAACCACGCATTCGGGTGCGTCTGCAACTTCACCAACTCGGCATTCGACAGCTTCCCGAGGTCGCCCGCCCACGGCTTCGGCGTGCCGAACGTCACCTTGAAGATGCGGCCGTTCGACTGGTCGGCCCCGTTGTAGTTGTGGCACTCGCCGGTGTCGCACCAGTCGCTGACGAAGACGCCGCCGTCGGGGCCGTACTTCAACGCCAGCCCGCGGAACCACGGGTCGTTGGCGAACAGGAAGTCCTTACCGTGCTTGGCGACGTAGCCGCTGCCTTTGCGCTCCAGCTTGTCGCGGTTGACGCGGTTGCCGTGCAGGTTGCACAGGAACGCATCGCCGCGGTACTCGGCCGGCCAGTTGTCGCCGAGGTAGACCATGCAGCCGGAGTGGGCGTGGCCGCCGCCGGCGTCGTCGTGTTCGCCCTTCACCGAGCCATCCGCCTTCGGCCGGGCGCTCGTCCAGTGGCCGCCGCCCCAGTGGATGTGGTCGGCGCAGCTCGCCATCAGCCGGTAGACGTGCGGGTTCAAGTCCTGGCCGTTCATGCGCTCGTAGTGCCCGCCGGGGACGACGTGGAACAGGTGCTTGATGACGCAGTTGGTGATGAACGCCTGGCCGTAGTCGTCGAAGTCAAGGCCCCACGGGTTGGTCATGCCCCAGGCGAACGGCTCGAAGACGTGCCGCGTCGGGTGGTAGCGCCAGACGCCGCAGTTGAACGGCACGCGGTCCATCTCCGGCGTGCCGGGCTTGCCGACCTTCGAGGTGACGGTGATGCCGTTGCAGCCGTAGAGCCAGCCATCTGGACCCCAGGTCAGGCTGTTGAAGATGTTGTGCTTGATCGTTTTGTAATCCCAGCCGTCGAGGAGGATTTGCGGCTTGCCGGCCGGCTTGTCCTCGCCGTCCTTGATGGGAATGAACAGGAGGTTCGGCGCCGAGCAGAGCCAGACGCCGCCGAAGCCCAGCTCGATGCCCGTGAGGTTTTGGCCGTTGTCGAGGAAGACGGTCTTCTTGTCGAAGACGCCGTCGCCATCGGTGTCCTCGAAGATGACGACGCGGTCCTTGCCCTCCGGCTTGTCGCTGAACTGCGGATAGGACAGACACTCGACGACCCAGAGCCGGCCGCGGTCGTCGAAGGTGAAAGCGATCGGCTGCACCACGTCCGGCTCGCCGGCGAAGAGAGTCGCCTTGAAGCCGGGCGGCAAGGTCATCGCCTTGGCCGCGTCCTTCGGCGGCAAGGGCCGGTCTGGCGGCGCGGCGTGCGCGGTAGCGGAGAAGATCAATGCGAGGAACGACGAAGCGCGAAACATGGCGGCACCCTTTGCGGTCGATGGAGGCGGGCGGCGTCATCGTACCGGAGCGCGCGGCGGACGGCGAGGGGATTCGGTATTTGGTATTGACGATACGTTTCGCGCGGACTCCACGAACCGTAAACAGCTCAGGCGCAGCACACCTTGGCGAGCGCCGTCGCCAGGGCCGCGAGCGTGACGGGTTTGGCGAGGACGCGGTCAACGCCCGCCAGGGCAGTTCCCTCGGACTGGAGCTGGTCGGCCCAGCCCGTCAACACCACCACCGGCGTCGTCGGCGACTGGCGGCGCACCTCCCGCGCCACCTCCTCGCCGCTCACCTCCGCCATGCCCAGGTCGGTCAACACCACGTCAAAGCGCTCGCGGGAAAAGGCTTCCAGGGCTTCGCGCGCACTGCCGGCCAGCAACGGCCGGTGGCCCATGCCCTTCAGGCCGATGTCGAGGAAGTTGCGAATGGTCTCCTCATCCTCGACGACCAGGACGCGCAAACTCCGTCCGGGTGCGTCCCTCGGAGCGACGACTGCTGACGGCTTCATCCCGCACTCCGCCCTCCGCACTCCGCTCGACGGCTTGTGAGCCGGCAAACGGACGGTGAAGGTGGTACCCTTTCCCGGGAGGGAGTGAACGGCGATCTCACCGCTGTGCCGCTGCACGATGCCGAAGGACACGCTCAGGCCCAGGCCGTTGCCGCGCTCGCCTTTGGTAGTGAAGAACGGCTCGAACAGTCGGCGCCGCACCGACTCCGGTATTCCCTCGCCCGAGTCTGCGACCGCCAGAAAGGCCGACGACCCGTCCGCCCACGTCCGCACCGTTAGCAGCCCGCCGTCGGGCATGGCGTCCACGGCATTGAACACCAGGTTGGTGAGCACCTCGCGCAGCTCGTTGGGGCTGCCGGCGATGCGGGCGTTGGAATCGGTCTGAACTTCAACCTGGACCGGCGCGCCGCGGGCGTGTGCCAGGTTTTCCCACTTGTGGCGGATCAGATTGACCCCCTGGCGCACCAGGTGGTCGAGCTCAATGATGTGGGTCGTGCCATCGCGTTTGCCGCGGGCGAAGTCCTGGACACGGGTGACGGTCTGAGCGGCGTCCAGGCAGCAGATGCGGGCTGACTCGAGGTGCTCGCGCGCCACGACCGGAAGGTCGGTCTTCCGCAACGTCAGCTCCAGGAAGCCGAGGGCACCGCACAGGGCGTTGTTGAACTCGTGGGCCATGCCGCCGGCCAACTCGCCCAGCGCCCGCATTTTTTCTGTCTGCACGAGCTGGTTCTGCGTCAGCCGCAGCGCCTCGTAGGCGGTACTGAGTCGACCCAGGAACTGGCAATTGGAGATGGCCGGTCCAAGCAGGTTGGCGACGAGGTGGAAGAGTTGCAACTGGTCGGCACTGAAGCCGCTCGCCCGCAAGCAAACACTATGCAGCAGACCGACCGTGCAATCGCCGGCCCGCAGCGGCACGACGAAACAGCAGGCGGCGCCCGGCATTCCCAAGGACAGTGCAGAGTGCGGCGTGCGGCGTGCGGCGTGCGCTGCGGGGGGGCCGGTCGAAACGAAGTCGGCAACGTCTTCCACTCCGCACTCCGCACTCCACACTCCGCCCGACGCGGGGCGGTCCAGGTCCAGAAAGAGCGGTTCGCCGTTGTGGACGCAGGCGGCAAAGGGGGTATCGACGATGTTGAGGCGGACGCCGGCGGCCAGTGCGCTGACGCCGGCGGTGGTATCCGCCAGTAGCAAGGCGACGGGGGCGCCGGGTTCGGGGACCAGGTGCGGCACCGGCGCGGGCAACGGCGGCGCGCTGGCGAACTGGGACGGAAACCGGGCCGTGGAACCCTGCCGCTCGCTCTGCGCCTCCTCGACTCCGGCATTCTCGACCAGCCAGACGGCGCAAACCTGCATGGGCATCAGCCGATCCAGTTCACGAAGGGCTACGCGCAGGATCGGCGCCAGCTCCAGGTTGCCGGCCGCCGCCTGGGCCACCTGGTTGAGCAGACGAAGGCGGGCCAGTAAGCGGGCCTCCTCGAATAGGCTCCCTTGCTCAAGGAAATGACTGACGGACAGCGCCGCCTCCAGATCGTACGATCCGAATGGCTCGGCGCCGGCCGGCCGGCACAGGTACAGAACACCACGGCAGCGCCCTGGACAAGTCAACGGCACCGCCAGGAAGGCGCCGGCCGCAGGCGCTTCCGGGGCCGGTACTTCACTCGGCCAGGCGGGCAAGCACACGGGATCGGTCTGACGAAGCACGAACTGAACCAGCGCTGCCTGCCATGGCGCGCGCCGCAATCCCGCAACGGTTTCCGGAGCCAAACCTGCAGTGAAGTGTTCTACCAACTCGCCGTGGGCCGACAGCAAGGCGACGCCGCCGAACTCCGCCCGCGTGACCAGGCGGGCCAGGCCGAGCAGCTGCTCCGGCCGGCTCTGCGTCAAAGAGGGGGCCGCTTCACTTACCATCTCAGTTCCTTCCGTTTCGCTGCTGAGAGTAATCTTGTCGCGAGGAGAACGGCGGTGCAGCGCACGCTACGACAAAAAAAATGTAGCACGAATATCGGGCCGAGGCTCAAAGGGAGGCCGAACGAGCCGGCCCATTCAGCACGGGCGCGAAGCGGGCGTCCAAGAATAACTTCCAAGATCGGTGGCACCGGCGTCTCGCCCGTGCGAAGCGCCAGCACCGGCGAGACGCCGGTGCCACCGAAATCAGTAATGGACGCCGACTTACTTCGTAACCGGCTCCTGAACCATGCCGCTTTACGGCCGCAGGCGATAGCAGCTCGTCCGGCCGACCGGGATGCGCTCGAAGGCGTCGTCGAGATAAAGTGTCGTCTCCGCGCCGCCCAGGAACAGGTAGCCATTGGGCCGCAGCACCTGCCGAACGCGCGCCAGGATTTGCTTCTTGACCGAAACGTCGAAATAGATGAGGACGTTGCGCAGCAGGACCACGTCGAGGATGGGCAACGTCGGCCAGGCGCCGACCAGGTTGAGCTGGCGAAACTCGACCTGCCGCCGCACTCGTTCTTCCAACTGCCACTGTGGGCCGTGCTTGACGAAGTACTTCGAGCGATACGCGGGGGACAGGCCGCGCTCAACCTCGAACTGGTTGAACCGGCCCTGTCGCGCCTTCTCCAGGATTTCGGTCGAGAGGTCGCTGGCGAGGATGCGGACCCGACCGCGCTCCGGCGCCGAGAAGTGTTCCTGCAACAGCAGGGCAATACTGTACGGTTCCTGGCCGCTGGAGCAGGCGGCGCACCAGACCTGCACGTCGCCGCCCAACCGGCTCCGCAACAGCGCGGGCAGTACCTCCTGGCGCAGCGCCTCGAATGGATGCACATCGCGGAAAAACGACGTCTCGTTGGTGGCGATGGCCTCGACGACCATCTGTTGCAGGTTGTCGCACGGTTGGCCGCGCAGCCGGGTCACCAGGGCGTCCAGCGAGGCGTAGCCTTCGCGCCGCGCCAGCGTCAGCAGGCGCGTCTCCGCGAGGTAGGTCTTGTCGCTCTCCAACACGATGGCGGAGCGCTGATGGACCAGGGTGCGGATGTGATCGAAATCGTCGCGGCTCAAAGGCATGGCGGCTCCTTCCGCGCGACCGGAGACGGAAACTGTCCGGACTTGTCGCCGACGGGGACCGCCCGCCGCAGCAGGCCGGCGTAGGACGCCGAGCGACCCAGGCGGACGCGGCGCACGACCTCGGGACCGATTTGCTCCAGGGGCAGAATCTTGTCGGCGAGGCCGGCGCGGGCCACAGCCCCAGGCATGCCCCAGACGACGCTGGTCGCCTCGTCTTGCACGAGAACCTGTCCTCCCGCCGCGCGGATCGCTTCGCAGCCGCGCAAGCCGTCCTGGCCCATGCCCGTCAGGACGACAGCCAGCACGCCGGAGCCGTAGACCGCGGCTGCCGAACGAAACAGCACATCGACCGACGGCCGGCACGAGTTCTCCTGCGGATCTTGCTGCAAGCGCAGCCGCACGCCGGCGCCGTCGCGCACCACTTCCATGTGCTGATTGCCGGGGGCCAGCCAGGTATCCTCCGGCCGAACCGCCTGGGCGTCTTCCCCCTCGCGGACGCGCAGCACCGTCTGCACGGCCAACCGCTCGGCCAGCAGGCGCGTGAACATCGGCGGCATGTGCTGTACGATCAGCGTCGGCACCGTCAAGTCGGCCGGGAAGGCGGCGAGCAGCGTGGTCAGCGCCGCGGGGCCGCCGGTGGATACGCCGATCGCGATTGCCTCGATGCGTCCGCCCGGCCGCGCGCTTAACTCGGGAGGCAGCCGATTGCGGGAGAACGAAGTCGGCGGCACCGTCTCGACTTCCCGGTTTCGCGTCGCGAACGTCTTCAGCCGCGGAATCAGCTGCTCGCGGATGCAATCCAGAGCGGCCTCCGGGTTGGCCGCCGTTTCCGGAATGCCGACATAGTCGCAGGCGCCGAGTGCCAGCGCGTCCAGAGCGGCCGCGGCGCCGCGTTGCGTGAAGCGGCTGAGCATGATGACCGGTAACCGCGGGTAGCGTTGGCGGATCGCCGCCAGCGTTTCCAGGCCGTCCATCTCCGGCATTTCCAGGTCGAGCGTCACCACGTCCGGCCGCACGCGCTCGATCTTGTCCAGGGCGATGCGGCCGTTCGCCGCGGTGCCGACGACCTCGAGCGCGGGATCTTCGGCCAGGGCGTTCGCCACCAGACGGCGCACGACCACGGCGTCATCCACGATCAGCACGCGACTCTTCGTTAGGCAGTTAGTTGAGGGCACAAGCCGAGCCTCTGGAGTTTGGCGAGAATTGCTTCTCGCGCGAATGGCTTGACGAGATATTCGTCGGCCCCTGCCTGCATGGCCTTGTCGGCCTGCGCCATCTCTTCCTCGCCCGTGACCATCATCATGCGCAGCCCGGCGAAGGCGTCGTCGGAACGCACGGCCCGGACGAAGCCGAAGCCGTCCAGCCCCGGCATGTTGCAGTCAACGAGGGCCAGGTCGGCCCCGCCCTGAGTACGCAAGAGCCGCAACCCTTCCTCGCCGTCGGCGGCCTCGCTGACGGTAAACCCGAGTTTGCCAAGCATCTGCCGGAGGATCATCCTCATGGCCTTGGCGTCGTCGATAACAATTGCTCGCATGGAAACCTCCTATGTGCTTGCGTTTCGCGAAACGCGAGCGATCCTCAAACTCGGACGCGGGCCGCGCCGCGCCCGTTGCGTGTCGCCGCGGCCCGTCGAGCGCTCGGCGCGACCGGTTCCTCGGCATCCCGATCGTCGTCCATCACCCGCACTGGAGAGTGGCCGGTGTAGCTGAACTGCGCGACGAGCCGCTGCAGCTCGTTGGCCATGCGCGCTAGGTCGGCGGCGGCCTGTTGCGTCTGGGAGGCTCCCTCCGTCGTGCTCTGCGCCGCCTCCGCCACGGCCGTGATATTGTGAGCGATCTCGGCGCTGCCCTTGGCCGCCTCGCTGACGTTGCGCGTGATCTCGCTCGTCGTCGCCGTCTGCTCTTCGACGGCGCCGGCGATAGTCGTCTGGCTGCCGTGAATCTGCGTGATGATGGTGCCGATCTGGCCAATCGCCTCGACCGCCGCCTTGCTGTCGCGCTGGATCGCCTCGATCTTGCGGCCGATGTCCTCCGTCGCCCGCGCCGTCTCCTTGGCGAGTTCCTTGACTTCATGGGCCACGACCGCGAAACCTTTACCGGCTTCGCCTGCTCTTGCGGCTTCAATGGTGGCGTTCAGCGCCAAGAGATTCGTCTGCTCGGCGATGGAGGTGATGACCTTGATGACCTGGCCGATCTCGCTGCTGGACGCGCCCAGCTTGGCCACCGTCAGGTTCGTCGTTTCCACCATGCGCACGGCCGTGGACGCCACCGTCGTCGCCTCGTGAGCGTTGTTGGCGATCTCTCGCGTCGCGGCGTTCATCTCCTCGACGCCGGCCGCGACCGTTTGGGCGCTGGCGCTGACTTGTTGCGCTGCGGCGGAGACGACGCCAGCCTGCGCTGACGTTTCCTCGGCGTTCGCTCCCAGCTGCTGGCTGACCGCGGCCAGCTCTTCTCCCGAACCCGACAGCGCCTCCGCATTCTGGCCGATCGACCGAATGGTATCGCTCATCGTGTTCAGTGCCCGGTCGAGCGCGATGCCCATGGCGCTGACCTCGTCCTTGCCGTCCATGTCCAGGCGCTGACTGAGATCGCCTTCGGCGACCGCCTCCAGCACGACGACGGTCCGCCGCAACCGTGCGCTGACGAAACGCAGGACCAGGCATACGAGACAGATGGCGCCTGCCCCGCCGCCGAGGATGAACAGCGAGGCGTTGCGGACGGTCGCCTCGTTGCGGCGCAGCTCGGTACCGATGGGCGTGGTGATTTCCAGCACGCCGCGCACCTCTCCCAGCTTCCAGTCCTTTTTCGGACTTTGTGCATGGGAATTGTGGCAATCGACGCAGGCGGAGCTGGTCATGCGGTCGGCGACCGCGACGCGCACCACGTCTTCGCCGTTCACTTTCACGACGCGCACAAAAGTGTCGTCGGCGGCGCTCTGAAAATGCGTCAGTGCCTCGCGGCCGAACTCGTCGAGCACTCGCTGACTCCGCCCCGGAAAAGGAAAGGAGCTGTACAGCTTGAACTGGGCGCCCTCCGCCGAGCGCGCGAACTCGTCGCTCAGGTCGTGAATCATCGTTGCGGGCAAGGGCACCGTGTCCTCGCGCGTTTTGTGGTCTTCGCCGACGCGCAGAGTGGTTTGTCCGCGCACCTTCTTGATGACGTGGGCGGTGTAGTACTCGCGCAGCGTCTGGAATTGATGGATGGTACTCCGGGCGTGGCCGACACTCTGGTCGATCGTGTTCTCGCGGGTGGCATGGACGAGATAGGCCACAAGGAGACCGACGGCCGGTACCAGCACGGCGAGCGTGCTGAGGACCACGCGAGTCGCCAGCGTCCGATTCTTGAGCCACTGTCCTACAAAAGTCGTCATGATGAATAATCACTCCAATCGTGCTTACGTTTCGCGAAACGTAAACAACTTTCCTCAGAGCGTTCGGAATGATCGGCTGGCAGCTATCAGCTAGTAGCTGACAGCTCTTAGAGGCTGTTCCAGAAGGTGTTGCTTTCTACGAGCCGCGACCGTTAGGGAGCGGTTTTCGCAGCGTCCCGCCAACGCTCCCTAACGGTCGCGGCTCGTAGAACTCACTTCTGGAACAGCCTC
>JBBQPD010000193.1:0-8740 GCA_038331535.1 Gemmatales bacterium
CGCTCTATCCTTCCCGAAGGATATTTCGCCGCGGCGGAGGTCGTAATCGGCGGACGGGTCGAGGTCGATGTCGGCACGCTTGAAGAATCAGCGGGACATGAGGTCGGGAACGGAGAGGCGGGCGGGGTCGCCCTTCAAACCGCGGCTCAGGTCATTACTCAGCCGCTGACGATGGTGACGATCCCCGCCGTTTTCCCCGATGAATTTGAAGTGCGCATTTTTCTGGATTCCGGCGGAGCGAGTCTGGTAGCAGCCGTCGAACTCGTCAGTCCGGCGAACAAGGATCGGCCCGAGGCCCGTCGAGCCTTCGCCGCCAAGTGCGTCAGCTATCTTCAAGCGGGCGTTGGCGTCGCGATCGTGGACGTGGTCACCTCGCGGTTAGCCAACCTGCACGATGAATTGATGCGCGTCCTCGAACAGCAACCAGGGTTCGTCTTCCCGGCAGACTCTCCGTTGTACGCGGTCGCGTATCGGCCACGCAAGACCGAGACCGCCGAGCAGATCGAGATTCGACCGTACGCACTGGCGATAGGGCAGAAACTTCCGGTCGTGCCGCTCTCCCTGCGCGACGGACCAACCGTGCCGCTCGACCTGGAGTCGTCCTACGAGGAGACGAAATCGCGGAGTCGGTTGTGAGGCGCGCTGTTGGAACTATTTCTTGGATCGTAGCTCTCGTGCTCTGCATCCAGCGACCAGCCTGTACCAATTGTCGCGTCAACGAAGAAGCCAACCGAGGTAATTCTGGTCATGCCGTTCACGGACTTCACCCTTGAGACAGTCGAGGCGGACCTCGGAGTCACCCCGCGACCGGGTGTGGTTTTCCCGCATTTGCCGGATGTTATCGCGCCTCCGTGGCTCATTGACACGTTGGCGCGCGGGATGCAACTCGCTCTGGTCAGCGAGAAGGCCCGCAGCGAGTTCATCGTCGCGCCTATCCTTCTGGCCGTCCGGGAGTTGTCTGGCGGGCGCGTCTCCATCCTGTCCGGACAGCGACTCGACGTTGATCCTGGCCGCCGGCTCTCGGGGGAATGCGACTTCATCCTGGCTCTCTCTGAGCCGCTGCCGCGCTTGCGGGCGCCGTTGCTGACGGTCGTGGAGGCCAAGAAGAATGACATTGAGGCCGGGTTGGGACAATGCATCGCTCAGATGGTAGCCGCGCAGCTGTTCAACGAGCGCGCGGGGCAGAACGCAGTAGTTTATGGATGTGTTACCACCGGCGAGGACTGGCAATTCCTGCGTTTAGAGGGACAGCTTGTGCTTATTGACACGACTCGCCGGTACATCAATGATGTTGCCGCTGTCTTGGCCGCAGTGCTGGCCTCGGTGGTACAAGCGCGGGATGCCCTTCCGGGAACAATCCAGGCAGAGTCTTGAGTTCCAGCGCTCCATCTGTCAGGTTAAGACAGTGTGAGAAAGCCAATGCCCCTGCTCGATCACTTTCACCCGCCGCCGCACGGCCCACGCCGCTGGGAGGGGTTCCATCACTCTTGGGCGACTTTCATCGCGCAGCAACTCAACCAGAACGCGCTGCCTGCGGGTTACTTTGCCGAGTCGGAAATCAGCCTCGGGCCGGAACTGGAAATCGACGTGGCGACGATGGAGTTGACCCACCCGGATGGCGGAGACACGACAATCGCAACCTCGGTCTGGGCACCACCGCCTCCCAAAATCGCAGTTAAGGTCGATTTTGCGCATCTGGACCGTTATGAGATCCGCGTCTATCAGGATCTGGGCGGGGCCGAGCTGCGCGCAGCCATCGAACTCGTCAGCCCTGCCAACAAGGACCGAGCGGGTAGCCGGCGCACGTTCGCGGCGAAGTGTGCTGGTTATCTCCAGCATGGTATCGGTGTCGTGATCGTCGACGTCGTCACGGCGCGGTCGGCCAACTTGCACGAAGAGTTGTGTGACACGCTTGAAGTAAAAAGCCGCAAGGTTCTCTGGAGGTCGGCGACCGGCCTGTACGCCGTCGCCTATCGTCCCGTGACGGTCCGCAAGACGCCGCGCGTAGAAGTGTGGCCGGAGACGCTGACGCTGGGTGCGCCGCTCCCAATTCTGCCGCTCTGGTTGACGCTCGACCTGTGCGTGCCGGTGCGGCTCGAAGAGAGTTACCTCGAAACCTGCCGGTCGCTGCGCATCCCGGCCTGATCGCGATCCCGCCGGGGCTTGCCGTTTCGCGCGAAACGGCAAGCCCTGGCAACGCCTTACTTGGGAGCGGGCTTGCGCTTGATGAGGGTGATCTCGTTACCCAGGTCATTGAAGCGCACCTCGTCCATGAACGTGCGGATCAGCAGCAGCCCTCGGCCGCTCGGTTTGAGCAGGTTTTCGGGGTCGGTCGGGTCGGGCAGGGCGGCCACGTTGAACCCCGGCCCTTCGTCGCGGATGACGAACGTTGCGCCGTCGGGATTGAACTTCACGTGGACGTGCAGCCGCCGTTCCCGATACGGCAACTGCCGACGGCGCTGATCGACGAGGTCTTGAAAGGCACGGGCGCCGTCCTTGCGCAGCTCCGAACTCACTTCCAGATTGCCGTGATAGATGCCGTTCACCAGCGCTTCTTCGAGGGCCACGCCGACGCGGATTTTGTTGTTCTGGTCGCTCAGGCGCATGCGCACCAAGTATTCTTGCAAATGCGTGACGATGAGCGCGACGAAATCGACGTCGTTGGGCAGCTCAAAATGCGTCTCCATCTCCGACACCGATTCGAGAAATAGCTGCCGGCGGCGATCGACCCGCGCGGCTGCCAAAACCTGGGGCAGCGTCCGGCGCAGGTGGCGTTCGAGCTCCTGCTTGGGCGCGTAACTGGCGGCGCCGCTCAGAAGTGCTTCCATGGCGATTTGCTCGCTGCCGGTCGCGGTCATCAGGATCAGCGGCACGAGCGGGTACTGGCTGCGCACCTCTTCCGCAAGCTCCAGGCCGTCCATCTTCGGCATTTGCAGGTCGGTCAGCACCAGACCGATATGTTCGCGCGCGAGGACGTCCAGCGCCTCCTTGCCGTTTGTGGCGTACAGCACCTTCAGGCCGGTGATCTTTGCGACGATGTTGCCCGCCAGACGCCGATCCACGACGGCGTCATCGACGACGAGGACCGGCAGGTCGACCGTCGCGTCGGGGTCATCCATCTCAAAGTCGCAACTGTCCAGGGCAGACGTGAGGAGCGCGGTCACGATTCGTTCCTTTCCTTTCAAGAAGCGAGCCGGGCCGACAGTCCGACGAGAGCGGACCGAAGTTGGGCCAGTGCTTCGACCAGGGCGGCATAGACGTCCGGCGCGCCAGCCAGCACGCCGCTACGGCCCATTTGTTCCAATCGATGGGCGCTCTCCTGCGCGGTGTGCGCGCTGAAGTTCGCCACCGTCCCGCGGAGAGAATGAGCGGCCAGCCGTAGCTGCGCGGCGTTGCCGGTCTCGATGGCGGCCGCGAGAGTCGCCAACGTTTCGGGGTAATCTTCGAGAAACAGTTCGATCAGCTCCCGCGCCAGCTCCTCGTCGCCGTCCAGCCGCGCGAGGAAGGCCGTGCGATCGTAGACCGGTTCGGTTTGGCCAGACGACGGGGCGAGGCAGTCAACACAGTTCGTCATGGCGAGGCTCCGTGATCCGCTCCGAAGCCCGCGGCAAGCCGGGGGCCAGGTGAATGCGTCGGAACTCTAGCACGCGGAATTCCCCGCGCGCAGCTTAAAAGAAATGGCCGCTCAATTCTCTCGCGAGACGTGAAATCTTTCAGTCCACAGCTGATTATTCGCGCCGCATCAACAATCGCAACTCAAAGCAGGTATTGGATTTACAAGCTAGAGTACGTCTGAGGCAAGGGTTGAATCCTGCGCGGGAACAATTGCCGCTTGCGGCTTAGCGGGAATCAGCCGCTAAGCCGCAAGCGGCAGTCCGCGACGGTGGAGAGTACGCATGACCGAGCTGGATGACATCGTTAAGGAGTTTCTCGTCGAAAGCTACGAGAACCTCGATCAACTCGACCGCGATCTCGTGGCGCTCGAAACAGAGCCGCAGGATGGCGAGCGCCTGGCGAGCGTGTTCCGCACCATCCACACCATCAAGGGAACGTGCGGCTTCCTCGGTTACGTCAAGCTGGAAGCAGTGACGCACGCCGGTGAGAATCTGCTTGGCAGGCTGCGCGACGGCCGGCTCGTCCTGAACTCCGCGATCGCCAGCGGTTTGTTGGCCCTCGTCGATGTGGTGCGGAAACTACTGGCTCACATCGAGAAGACGGGACAGGAAGGGGACGGCGACTTCTCCGCCCTGCTCGCCACCCTTACTCGCCTAAACGACGCGCCGCAAGACAAGGCCGCTGTGAAGCCGGTCGCGGAACCTGTAAGCCCGTCCCTCGATCCGACGCACGATACGGGACCATCCGGGCTGTCCGACGGCAGCATTCGCGTGGACGTCGGCCTGCTCGACAAGTTGATGACGCTCGTCGGCGAGCTGGTACTGACGCGCAATCAAATCTTGCAGTTGACGGGCGCTCTCAAGGATCCCGCCTTTCTCGGCACTTGCCAGCGCCTCAACCTCATCACGACGGGACTGCAGGAAGGCGTCATGAAGACGCGCATGCAGCCCATCGGCAACGTCTGGCAACGGCTGCCGCGTGTCGTCCGCGACGTGGCGCTGGCCTGCGGCAAGCAGGTGCGCCTCGACATGGAGGGCCGCGAGACCGAACTGGACAAAACGATTCTGGAGTCGATCAAAGACCCGCTCACACATCTGCTCCGTAACGCCATCGACCACGGCATCGAGACGCCGGAAGTACGGCGAACCCGCGGCAAACCGGCCCAGGGCCGCCTCTGGCTCCGCGCCTTTCACGAAGGCGGGCTGGTCCACATCGAGTTCGGCGATGATGGCGGCGGCATCGACCCGGAGCGCGTCAAGCTCAAGGCGCTCGAGCGCGGCCTGCTGACGCGCGACCAGGCCGACCGCCTGAGCGTGCGCGAGCTGCTCCATCTGGTGTTCCTGCCCGGCTTCTCGACCGCCGACAAGGTGACCAACGTCTCCGGCCGCGGCGTCGGCATGGACGTGGTCAAAACCAACATCGAGAAGATCGGCGGCACCCTCGACTTGCAGAGCAAACTGGGGCATGGGACGGCGGTGAAGATCAAGATTCCGCTGACGCTCGCCATCATCCCGGCGCTGCTCGTGACCAGCGGCGGCGACCGCTACGCCATCCCGCAGGTCAGTCTGCTGGAACTGGTCCGCCTCGACGGAGAGCAGGCGCGACAGGGCATCGAACACCTCGCCGGCACTCCCGTTTACCGCCTGCGCGGCCGTCTTCTCCCGCTGGTCTATCTCCACCGCGAACTGGTGGTCCAATCCTCCTGTGGCCCGGACGACGCGGTGAACATCGTGGTGCTACAGGCCGATGACCGCTCGTTCGGCCTGGTGGTCGATCGCATTCACGAGACCGAGGAAATTGTCGTGAAGCCGTTGAGCCGGCAGCTGAAGAGTGTCCCGGTGTTCGCCGGCGCCACCATCCGCGGCGACGGCAAGGTGGCGCTGATCCTGGACGTGCTCGGCATCGCCCAGCGTTCGGGCGTGATTCGCGTGGTGCGCGACCGCCTGATCGCCGACCTGGCGGCGCCGGTCGTGGACGACCACACCGCCACGCGGACGGTCCTCGTCGTCGAAGCCGGGGCCGGGCGGCGCTTCGCCGTCCCGCTGACGCAGGTGGCCAGGCTCGAAGAATTCCCGCTGACGGCAGTCGAAAAGACCGCCCGGCACGACGTGGTGCAGTACCGCGGACAGATCCTGCCGCTCCTCCGCCTGGCGCGCTTCCTGGGCGACGGGACGGCCGACCCGGAGGCAGCGGCCGGACCATTGTCGGTCGTGGTCCACGGCGTCGAAGGCCGGCAAGTGGGACTGGTGGTGAGCCGCATCCTCGACATCGCCGAGGTGCCGCTGTCCGAAGCGGGACAGGGACGGGGCGGCGCCGTCGTGATTCAGCAGCAGGTGACCGAACTGCTCGACCTCAATGCGCTCGGCGTCGTCGAGGCCGCGACGCTCGACCGGCCCGTCAGCCCGTCGCGGATGTTAGTGAGCCGTTGTTGAAGTTCACGAGCCGCGACCGTCAGGGAGCGGGGGGAACGCTCCCTGACGGTCGCGGCTCGTGAGCTTCTTTGGTGGCGTGATAACTGCTTCGCGTTTCGCGCATCGAAGGAGCCAGCACCGTGACGAACCAACGCCAGTATTGCACGTTCTCGATTGACGGCTTGTTCTTCGGAGTGGAGATCGCGCGCGTGCAGGAAGTGATCCCTTATCAGCCGATGACGCACGTGCCGCTGGCTCCGCCGGCGGTGCGCGGCCTCATCAACCTGCGCGGGCAGATCGTCACAGCCCTCGACCTGCGCCGTCGGCTGGGCGTGGCCGAACGGCCGGAAGGTCGATTGCCGATGAACGTGATCGTGCGCGACGACGACGGCGCGCTGAGCCTCCTGGTGGACGACATCGGCGACGTGCTGGACGTCAGCGAAGACGACTTTGAGTCACTGCCGGAAACGCTGAGCGGGCCGAGCCGCGAACTGATCCGCGGTGCTTACAAGCTCGAAGATCGGCTGTTGCTCGTCCTCGATCTGGATAAAGCCGTCGCGGTCGCCGAAGGGCCGATGGCCTGATCGGAACTGGATTCTCTCTCCCGACATTACCCGGAAAGGACCGATCCCGTGCAACGCTTCGGAGTCCGCCTCAAACTGCTGGCATCCATCCTCCTCTTCAGCCTGCTCATCGGCGGCTGGGTGTACTGGTACGCGACGCGCCTGGCCACGGAGCAGGCCGTGGAAGCGGCCCGGCACGAAGCCCGGCGTCTGGCCGGACAGATCACCGCGGTCCGCGAATACTACGCGGCGACCGTCATCCCCGTCACCCAGAAGCACAAACTGGAGGCGGGGCACGACTACGCCCAGCGCGCGGACATGGTGCCGCTGCCGGCCACGCTGGTCCACGAGGTCAACGACGTTTTGAACCGCAAGGAAGGCTACTCCATCCGCCTGTACAGCCGACACCCGTTCCCCCATCGCACGGACGGTGGCCCGCACGACGACTTCGAGGAGGAGGCGATCAAGACACTGAGCGCCAACCCCAAGGCCGAGTTCTGGAAGCAGGAGGACTACAAGGGCGTGCCGTCGGTCCGCCTGGCCACGGCCGACGTCATGGTCGCGCAGGGCTGTGTTAATTGCCACAATTCCCATGCGAAAAGTCCCAAGACCGACTGGAAGCTGGGCGACGTGCGCGGCGCCCTGGAGATCATCATTCCCATCGACCAGACGCTGGCGGCGGCGCAGGCGGGGGCGCGGCGCATGGTGCTGGCCATCGGCCTCAGTTTGCTCGGCCTGCTGGCGGTACTCGTCTTCATCGGCCAGCGCTTCGTCTTCCGGCCGCTCAAGCAAATGGCCGACGTGGCGGCAGCGCTATCAACAGGGGATGTGGAGCAGAAAATCGAACATCGCTCGCCCGACGAATTCGGATTGTTCTCCCGCGCCTTCGAGGGTTTGATCGCCTTCGTCAAACGCCTCGCCGGCGCGGCCGACTCACTAAGTCGCGGCGACCTCAGCGTTCGGGTGGACGTTCAGAGCGAGCGCGACGTGCTGGGACATTCGTTCCGGCACCTTCAGCAGACTGTGCAGGGATTGATCGCGGAGACCAACCAGCTCGGCGCGGCAGCGCGGCGGGGCGACCTGACCCACCGCGGCGACGGCTCGAAGTTCCAGGGGGCTTATTGCGATCTTGTACAGAGCTTCAACGACTCGCTCGACGCTTTGCTGGCGCCGATCAACGAGGCCGCCGGAGTCCTGGAAACGGTCGCCGCCGGCGATCTGACCGTGCGCGTCGAGGGCGACTACCAGGGCGATCACGCCCGCATCAAAACGGCGCTGAACACCGCCGTCTCGGCGATGCAAACCACAACGCAGTCGATCGGCCGGAATGCGCGGGCACTGGCGGGGTCTGGCGAAGAGTTGGCCGCAGTCAGCCAGCAGCTGAGCGCTAACGCCGAGGAGACGTCGGCCCAGGCCGGCGTGGTCTCCGTTGCCGCCCAGCAGGTCAGCAGCAGCGCCGGCACCGTCGCCGCCGGTATTGAGGAGATGAACGCGACGATCCAGGAAATCGCCAACAACGCCCACGAGGCGACGCGCGTAGCGACGACGGCGGTGCGCGTGGCCGAGGCGACGAACCTGACGGTAGCCAAGCTGGGCGCGTCGAGCAGCGAGATCGGCCAGGTCATCAAGGTCATCACCTCCATCGCCGAGCAGACCAACCTGCTGGCGCTGAACGCCACCATCGAGGCGTCCAGGGCCGGCGAGGCCGGCAAGGGCTTCGCCGTGGTCGCCAACGAGGTCAAGGAACTCGCGAAGGAGACAGCGCGGGCGACGGAGGACATTGGCCGCAAGATCGAGGCCATCCAGCGCGACAGCAAAGCGGCAGTGGAAGCCATCGGCCAGATCGGCACCATCATCACGCAGATTCACGGCAGCCAGACGACCATCGCCGGCGCCGTCGAGGAGCAGACGGCGACCACGGCCGAGATCAGCCGCAACGTGACGGAGGCGGCCAAAGGCAGCGCCGAGATCGCCCACAACGTCACGGCGGTGGCGGAAGCGGCGCGGAGCACGACGGAGGGGGCCGCTCACACGCAGCAGGCCGCCGCCGACCTGGCGCGCATGGCCATCGAGCTACAGCAGCTCGTCGCCCAGTTCACGTGCGAGCCGGAAGAAGTTCCCATCGCGGTCGCGCCGACTCGAGTGAAGGAC
>JBBQPD010000194.1:0-8716 GCA_038331535.1 Gemmatales bacterium
CCTCCATCGCCTCCGCGCGCGTGCCGTACAAGGCCCACAGCGTATCCAGCGCGGTCATGTGCAGCAGCTCGCGGGCGCGGGCCGAAGCGCCGGCGATGACCATCTCGCCGCCGTGCTCCTTGACGCGCTTGTGGCAGCGGAGCAGGAAGGACAGAAAGACGGAGCCGAAGAACGACACCTTGCTCAGGTCGAACACCAGCCCCTCCGGCGGGTCGGCGCGCAGCGGCGACAACACCATCTGCGCCGCCTGTTCCATGAGGTTTTCGGCCAGCTTTTCGACTTCCGACGACGGCGTGATGACGGCAATCGGGCCATGCCGTTCGATGCGGATGACCTGACTTTGAGGAGTTTCAGCCATGCTCGTTCTCGTCGCTCGCGGGACATGGGGGACTATGATCCCTCCCAACGTACCACGACGACGGCGCGAATCAAGACGGAATCCGGTCGGAACGGATCGACGCGGCAAACAGGCTGTAAGGGATAGACCTACACGAACTGTCGGGTACGCCTGATGGTTACACTCGACGAATTGGGTAGCATACAGGAGTGAATGAGTAGCAATTCCAGTGGGTCTACTTCCTTCCGACGAGTCTGGCCATTGCCAGACTTGGCGAGAGGTTGATCGCCGCTTCACGAACCCGGCCGGGACGGAGAAATCGCTCACTCCGCCCCGGTCCGCCCTTTCACTGCTGCGTCGCAAGGTATTCGAGCAAATCCGCAACTTCCCAGGCGGTCAGGCCGGCCATCTGGCCTTCGGGCATCAGCGAAATCCGCGACGGCCGTAATTCTTCCACGTTTTTAGCCTTGAGATTGATCTCCTTGTTCTGCGCGTCGCGCAGCACCACTTCTTTCTCGTCGCGCTTGACCAGCAGGCCGGTGATCGATCGACCATCCGCCGTGTGGGCGACATAAGCGGCGTACTTCGGCTCAATCCGGCGCGACGGCTCCAAAATACTCTCCAACAAATCGGCGCGCGGACGCAGCTTGCCGATGGCCGACAGGTCCGGTCCCAGCGGCGTACCGCGGTCGCCCATCTTGTGACAATTGCCGCATTGGAGCGCTGGCGACCAGAACAGCTTCTCGCCGCGCACGGCATCTCCCTTGAGCGCCAAGATGCTCCCCGGCCGGGGATTTGAGCCGAGCTTGCGGCCCGCCTTCTCGTCCAGCGGCAGGTAGCCCTCGAAGAGGTCGCGCACGGGGCTGGCCGGCAGTTTCGCCGCCGCGGCCAGCAATGGGTCACGCTCGGCAGGCTTTAGTCCGCCGCGCCCCATCTCCCTCGCAATGATTAGCGCGGAGATCGGACTGGCCAGTAATTTTTCCGGCGGATCGCTCGTCGACACGCCGCGCGGTGGGCTGGTAGACTCGCCCATTCCCGCGATCCAGCGCTCGATCAATTCAAGCCCGGCATGGTCCGGCTGTTCCGAGCCGATGTGCGGCATCCGATCGCGGCCGAATTTGGCCATGCGGAAATAGAGAGTGCTGGCGAACGGATCGCCTGGCTTGATGAGACAAGCGTCCGATATCCCGAAATTGCCGCGGGTCGGTCGCACTCCCACCGCCTTCATGTCGGCGACCTTCACAGGAAACTGCAGCCGCAGATCAACGGCCCCGCCACCGTGTTCCATGTGGCAGTGGCCGCAGTTTGTGTGGAGATATGCGCGGGCCCGTGCTTCCAGCGGCTGTCCCGCGTCCGCCGGGTCGGTGAGCTTGCGTTCCTTCTCAGCCGACTTGGCGTCGAACGTCGGCAGCGGCTTGCCGTCGTTTCCGAGGCGGCGGAGGAGTCCCACCTCCGAGAACGCGACAAGCTGGTTGCGCCCGTCTTGCCCCGAGCGGTTCAACTGCTCGGGTTGGAAAGCCAGGGCATATTCCGACCAGGCGCTGTGACAGGACAGGCACTGGCTACGGCTGTGAAACTGCCAGACGCGCTTGCCCGTCTCAGCACGCACTTCTTTCTCAGCGCCGTCGGCGGGAACCAGGTCGGCGTCTTTCTGATCGTCGCGCCAGGCAAACGTGTAGGGATGCCAGTCCACGCCGTCGAAGTGCAGCAGTTGCGTCTCGACCCGCCGTGCGGCCAGAGAGAGCGTCCGCACCAGCACCGCGTCCTTCGGGAAGTGCATGCGGAAATTATGCCAGTCCACCATGCCGGGGATCGGCTTGCCCGTCGCATGGAGCGTGGCGGATGACACGTCGGGGAAGGCGGCCCAGTGTTCCGCCGTCGCACCGTCCTGCCATTGTCGGCTGCTCACCGCGAAAGGCACCACACCGGGCGCAGGCGTGTGTTTCGCGACCGAGGCGAACAGCCCGGTCTCGGACAGTTTCGTCGGAAACTCGGCGTTTTTCGCCGCTCCTTTATCCCGCTCGACGGTGTGTATCGTGCCGCCGTCGTAGTCGAGGAAGTACAGTTCGCCGTCCCTGTCCTCACCGAAAGCGACGATGCGCACCGACGGCCGCGCGATCTCCGGCATCTCCTTCGTGCGGTCTCCCTGGAAGCGCGCGGCCCACAGTCGCCGGGTTTCCCAGTCGCCGAAGACGTAGGCGCCGCGTAGCTCCGGAAACTTCTTGCCGCGATACACGCGGCCGCCAGTGACGCTACACGCGATCGAGTGGGGCAGCTCGATCAGGGCCGGGCGAATCGGCGTCGGCCCGACCTTCTCCGGCTTGATCGGTTGCGGCCCCTCCATGGCGGACCAGCCGTAGTTGCCGCCCTTCTCGACCCGATGGACCGACTCCCACAACTCCCAGCCGACGTCGCCGACGAACAGCTCGCCGGTCTGGCGATCGAAGCCCATGCGCCAGGGATTGCGGAAGCCGTAGGCCCATACCTCCGGCCGCGCCCCCTTCAGGCCGACGAACGGGTTATCCTTCGGGACGGCGTAGTTCTTCCCTTCGTCCTTACGATCCACGTCGATCCGCAAGATGGATGAGAGCAGGTCGGAAATATCCTGCCCCGTGTTGAACGGGTCGGGCGGGTTCGGGTTGCCGGCGTCGCCTGTGGAAATGTAGAGCATGCCATCCGGGCCGAAGTGGATATCGCCGCCGTTGTGCCCGCCTTGCAAGAAGCTGAGAACGATTTCCTCGCTCGCCGGCTCGATGCGCGGCGAGTCCTCCTTGCTCACGGTGAAGCGCGACACGCGCGTTCCGTCGGTCAGGTTTCGCTGGCCTCCGTCCTTGCCGCGCAGAGTGTAACAGACAAAGCACTGGCGGTTCTTCTCGAAGTCCGGGTGGAACGTCAGTCCGTAGACCGCCTCGACTTCTTTCGCCTGCGGCAGCAGCTGAATCGTCTTAAGCTCCTTGCGCAGATCGAAAAAGAGGTCGGCTTTTGTCTCCGGCTTGTCGGCGAACGAATACAGCACTCCGGCCTGTTCGCCGACAAAGAGACGGTCGCTTCCCGGACAGCGCGCCAGGAGCAGCGGATGCTCGAATTTCAGATTCGGGAAGGCCCGCACCACCTTGAAGGGCGGCGGCGGTTCGGGAGAGCCGACGACGCGCGAGGTCGTCCAGGGCGTCCGCGCGGATGCTTTGGGCGTGGGCGGTTCCGCCGCGGAGGAAACGAAGCTCACCACACATCCGGCCAGAAGAAGAAACGGCAACACCGACACCAGACAAGAAACGCAGCGACCTCTTCGGAAAGGCAAGGACATGAGTTCTTCTCCGGCAGAACCAACGAGGATGCGGGCTTATTTAGCCGCGACCCGATAAGGGAGCGCGGAGGTGATGTCCCCCCGCGCTCCCCTATTGGGTCGCGGCTAAGAGCCTGCCTCAGAAGTAGATTCTACGAGCCGCGACCGTTAGGGAGCGCTGGGGACATGCCGCAAAAAACGCTCCCTAACGGTCGCGGCTCGTGAGAAACGACACCTTATGAGACAGACTCTAAACGAAATTCGTCTCGACAATATATATTGGTCGCAATCACTCCTGAAAGCGGTTCGGCGCGGGATTTGGTTTGTCACTCATGGCATTCTTCCTCGGAGCCGCCCTTTCAACGGGACCAGGCGGGATTCACTCTGTCGCCTTGATGATCTTGCACGGGATTGCATTTCTCCCTGTCGATTGCTGGGGCCGCGGTTCCGGCTGGGCGCAGCCGTTGAGGTCCACCGTTCGGACCCGCAACTCGTAGTCCCCGGGCTTCAAGACTTTCAAGGACAGCGTCCAACTGGCGACGCTGTAGCGCAGCGGCCAATCCTTTGGCCTGCCGGACGCAACTTCATGCGACCGCAACCAACATGCTGCGCTCTCGCTCTGCGGCAAAGGCGAAGCAGGCTTGAATGTCCTCCGGCGTCAGGTACGGAAAGTCATCGAGGACTTCGGGGACAGTCATCCCAGCCGCGAGGTAGGAGAGGACATCGTAAACGGTGATGCGCATGCCGCGAATGCACGGCCGGCCACTCCGCTTGCCCGGCTCGATGGTAATCGGCGATCGCCATGGCTCGTTCATCAGAAGGCTCCCTCATAACTACAGAAATCGGAAAGCCTCTCCTTCCCTCCCGGTGTGCCCACTCTCGATTCCCACATCAATACAGCTTGCTCCTCTGTGTCGCCGTAGGCTTAAGTCGTCTCCGACCCGGGGTTGAGGCTCTACGGTCGCGTTGTCCTGACTTGTCCCTCTGGGAAAGAACTGTAAGCGCAACCGCGAGCAGCGAAGACTACAAAACAGCGAACCTTAACGATCAGCTCCGCGCTCCACTACGAAAATAATTGCCGCAGCGGCGTCCCGTCCGCGATCCGCCACGGGCGTCCGGTCGGATCGTGAATGGCGCCTGCGGGATCGATCCCCAGGGCGTGGTACATGGTCGCCGTCAGGTCGGCCGGGGAGACAGGTCGGTCCGCAGGGTAGGCCCCTGTTTTGTCGCTCGACCCGTAAACCGCACCGCCCTGAATGCCGCCGCCGGCCAGCACGGCCGAATAACAGTGCGGCCAGTGTTGTCGGCCGCCGTTCTCGACGCGCGGCGTGCGCCCGAATTCGCCGACCCAGATCACCAGCGTCTCGTCGAGTAAACCGCGAGCGGCCAGGTCGTCGAGCAGGGCGGAAAAGGCGATGTCCGCCGGGGGCATCAGCCGGTTCTTTAGCGACGGGAAGTTGTTGCCGTGCGTATCCCAGAAAGCCTGGCCGTCGTCGGGCCAGTTGACCGTCACCAGTCGGCTGCCCGCTTCGATCAAGCGGCGGGCGAGCAGGCAACTCTGGCCGTGCGCGTGTCGGCCGTACTTGTCCCGGAGCGCGGCCGTCTCGCGCGCCAGGTCGAAGGCTTTCGACACGGTCGGCGCCAGGAGAAGGTCCAGGGCACGCGATTGCATGTCCGAATAGCCGCTCGGCCCCCCGGTCCGCTCAAGCTGCCGGGACAACTCGGCCCGGCCCTGCAAACGGTCGAGAGAGACGTCGCCCGGCGCGGCCAACCCCGCGACGGCGAACGACGGCGCATTTGGGTTTCCCGTAACGAGGAACGGATCGGACCCCATCCCCAGCCAACCGCCGTTCTGTCCGGGGGCGACGCCGCCCGGAGCCGACGGGTGCGAGACCGCCCACGGCAACGTCACGGACGCCGGGAGCGCACCGACCGACGGCAAGACCTTCTGGACCACGGCCCCCAGGCACGGCGCGTCGGTCCGCCGCGCCCCGTCGTTATCGGAGTTCGGCTTGGCCGCGATGTGCCCGGTCATCAGGTGATGCACCGGCGAAAGATGGGCCGGGTCCGTGTGGGTCATCGACCGCACCACCGCGTACTGTTTGGCCCGCATCGCCAACCGGGGGAAGTGCTCGCCGATCCGCAGCCCCGGCACGGTCGTCGGAATCGACTGGAATTGTCCTCTGATTTCTGGCGGGGCATTGGGCTTGGGATCCCAGGTATCGAGATGACTTGGACCGCCCCACATGAAGAGGAGAATAACCGACTTCGCGCTGCCCTTCCGGGCGGCGGACGCCCGCGGCGCCAGGATGTCATACAGGCCGAGTCCAAACGGTGCCAGACTGCCGGCGCGGAGGAGTTCCCTGCGCGTTAGCCCGACGCCCAAGCGCGCTCGCTGCTGTCGCATTCTCGGATCCCTCCTACGTACTGGTGATGGACACCCTGCGCTCCCACAACCTCGTCACGCATCCTGGAACAACGCCCGAATCGCCCGGCCGGTGTTGAGGCGCGACGGCCGATTGAGAGGGTCGCGGATTTCGGCGTCGGCATCGACGCCGAGGGACTGGTAGACCGTCGCACCGACGTCGTAGGGGCTGTACGCATCGGTAGCCGGAAAGGCACCGGTGCGGTCGGAGCGGCCGATCACCCGCCCGCCGCGCACCCCGCCGCCGGCGAACAGGCCGGAGTAAACCGACGCCCAGTGGTCTCGTCCCGGCAACTTTTCTCCCGGCAGCGAGGAAACCTTGGGCGTCCGCCCGAACTCGCCCAGCGCCGCCACCAGCGTATCGTCCAGCCGGCCCTCCGTTTCCAGGTCGTCCAGCAGGGCGGCTAGTCCCTGGTCGAGCCACGGCAGCAGCCGATTCTTCAGCCTTCCCCAATTGTCGGAGTGCGTGTCCCAGCTCTGCACGATGCCCATGTTGGCCTGGATGATCGGCACCCCCGCCTGCACCAGGCGCCGGGCCAGCAGCAGCGACTGGCCGAACTGGTTTCGGCCGTAGCGCTCGCGGACCCGGTCCGGTTCGCGCTCCAACCGGAAGGCGTCGGCCACTCTACCCGACGTCAACATCTCGAAGGCCAACTGTTGATGTCTGCGAAACGGCTCGTCGGCGCCGAAGGACGCGCCGGACCAGCTGAGGAGCTGCCGCCGCTGCTCCAGGCGGGCCGGATCGGAGCCTTCCGGCAGGCGATAGGAGTCCATGCGGAAGCCGGGCGCGTTGGGATCCTGAGTCACCAGCAGCGGATCGTGGCCGGCGCCGAGGAAGCCGGCGTGCTGACCCGGCCAGGTCAGCGGCCCCTCAATGAGGGCGTGCGGCAGCGTGACGCCGGAGGGGACGCCGTCGTGTCGGGGACGAACATAGTTCAGCCCGGCGGCGTAGCTCGGCCAGTCGCGCCGCGACAGGACATTGTCCAGGTCGGAGCCGCGCTGGTTGGGCATGGGAGCGCCGGTCAGCAGACGATGGGTGGCCGGCAGGTGGCCGTTCTCCCGATGTGACAGTGAGCGCACCAGCGCCCAATGGCCCATGCGCGCTGCCAGTCGCGGCAAATGTTCGCAGACCCGAATACCGGCGACGGCGGTGGCGATCGACTGGAACTCGCCGCGGACCTCGGCTGGGGCGTCCGGCTTCATGTCGAGGGTGTCGAGGTGGCTCATGCCGCCGGTGAGCAGAACCAGGATGACGGAGCGCGACTTGCCTTTCTCCGCCTGCGGCGACGCCGAAGCGGCCCGTCCGGCGAGCAGGTCGGGCAGCCCCAGGCCAAGCATGCTGCTGGCGCCGATCTGGAGGAACTCACGGCGTCGTAGGGATGCGTGCGGGAGCATGGTGTGACACCGGCAGGGAAATCGAGCGCGACGGTAAGGAAGGTGAGGAGATTATAGCAGCCGCACGGACATGGGGTCGAGCGAATCCTTTCCAAGAGAGTGTGCCTTCCGAAGTAGGCAGCGCCGGTGTTGCGGCCTGAATGGCCGCTTCCGTCAGCCCAGGCCGCGGGCCTGGGCTGAGGGAAGCGGCCCTTCAGGCCGCAGGTCGGCGGTTCTACGGCGAGTGCCTGTTCGCCTACTTCGGGAAGCACACCCGTTTACATTGCGTGCCCGCGAAACGTATACGACTTCTCGTGTCGTTCGGCTATAATCAGCAACAGCTTCGAGTAGGAGGACCACATGTCGCGAACGCTGCAATTTCAGACGACAATCCTTCCGGGGAATCGCATCGAGATCCAGGTTCCCGAATTGGTGGAGGGGCGACAGGCCACTGTCCTTGTCCTCGTTGACGACGTAACTCTTCCGAAACGCAAACTCGGCGACATCCTCGCCGCGTATCCGGGAGGACAACTCTTCCGTTCGGCTGAGGAAGTCGATGCATTTCTCAAGGCGGAGCGCGAGTCATGGGACAGTTGATCCTGCCCGCGACCGGCCCCGTCTACGTCGATACCAATTCGGTCATCTACCATGTCGAACGGATAGAACCCTATCTATCCGCCTCGAAACCGCTCTGGGACGCCCTTGATGTCGGGCTTGTTGAAGTGGTCGCCAGTGACCTTTCACTCCTTGAAGTCCTGGTCAAGCCTCTTCGCGACGGCAACGTCTCCCTCGTCAACCTCTATCGCACGGTCATGCTAGGGACGGTAGGTCTGACAGCCCTGCCGATAACACATTCGATCCTGGAAGAAGCTGCTCGAATTCGCGCCCTGTTCGGGCTAAAATCGCCCGACGCAATCCATGCCGCTACCAGTCTCGCGGCCGGAGCAAAGCAGTTCGTAACGAATGATGCGGTATTTCGCCGCGTTCCTGGCCTTGCCGTCGAACTTCTAAGTGCCGTGGCGGCATCCTGAGTATCGACTCGTCGCTCAACCCAGGCGTACCGGTGCTCACCGCGCCTGCTCTGCCCGGGTCATTCTTCTATAATCGCCCTCATTACCCGAGCGGGTTTTTACGTTTCGCGCGCTAAACGTAAACACGACGAAGACACAGGAGCGGACATGGCCGAGAAGATCACCTCGCGGGCAAAGGATTATTCCCAGTGGTATCTCGACGTCGTCAAGGAGGCCGGGCTGGCCGAGAACAGCGACGTGCGCGGCTGCATGGTCATCAAGCCGAC
>JBBQPD010000195.1:0-8658 GCA_038331535.1 Gemmatales bacterium
CGAGGCCGCCGTGCACGGCTTCGCGCTCGCGGAAAAATCGATCGCGACCCGGCGGGCCTACCTGTAGGGGCGCGCAATGATGATCGGCCCGACGCGCAATCAAGGGCCGTTTCCGGCGCACATTAGCTGAGACTGGAGGTGGGCTCCGACGCACGGTTTGTGAGACCGGACGCATGATCGTTGAGACGGACGCGAGATCAAGCGTTCCGACGCGGGGTATGTGAGACGGAGCGTTGGGCTTACCACCTATGCGGCACAGACCGACAAGATCATGTCTGACCGGCGTCTAGATCTACTTGGCGCGACGCATGGTCACTTGTGCGGCCACACCGGTTGAGCCGGGAGAAGTGTAGGTCAACAGGTCTCCCTTGATTGCGAACGCCCGGCGCTGTTCAGTGCTGTCCCAATTCGGGAAATTGCTATGCTCGATGTGGAAGACCACAACCTTGTCTGCCTCAATCACCGAGTACGTGCCGAAGTGGGCAGTCTGGCCCTGGGCAATGGCTCGGGCCTCCTCCGGAGTTTGAGACATACGACTGTTGGAAGCGACCTTAGGAAGATCGCCACGGAGGAAAATTAGTGCGTATCGGCCGTCGCTGCCGAACACCAGCGTGCCATTCGGATTGGGGCCAAACGTATCGACACTGGCCCCGCTCTGCTGGGCAACCGAGGATACCAGCGTCCAAGTTCCCATAATGTCCCGGGCGTTTTGCGCATTCACCATTGATACAGGCGCCACGCTCAAGACTGCTGACAAAGCAGCTATCGATAGAATGAGGCGGTTCATGACGGTCCTCCTAATTTGGATGGAAAGAGGAACCCACCGTCAGCCGCCCGAGAGCGCCGCGCCGCCGTATGTTCCCGATGCGCTGCTCAATCCAATGTAACGAAAAGCGAATGACGGAATTTCCCGTCCACGGCCTGCGAGACATGACCCTTTCCTTTCATATCCTCAATTAAAAGCACCTCGCCAGTGCCAATAACTCGGGACTCGCCGTCACTTACGGTTATCTTCACCGCTGCGTCGAGGTTGATGACGTATTGCCGCCTTGAGGCGGTGTGCCAATCATAGTTGTAAGATCCAGCGGTAGTGCGAAAGATAAGGCCGGTTGCTGGCAGCAACTTCGACACTTTGCCGTCAGGCCCCTCCGAAGCTGCCTCAACATTGACATCGCGAAAATGAGTGTTGCCCCCCTCGTCTGCATAAAGGTTATGCACACGAAGGATCGGTTGGCTCTCTAGGCCTTCCTTGATCGGATCGGCAGCAAAAGCAAAGCCACTAGACGTGATCACGCCTAGTCCGATTGCGAGTGCTCGCCTCATTGGAGGCCTCCCTGCTGTCTCCACCAAAACAATCAAGCTCCTTCCGATGCCGATATGTCAACAAACCCGGACCATGCCGACGATTCAGGCCGAAGAATCAAACCGCAGCCCCCAGATCGTCACGTAGGCCCTGCAACAGCTCCGGCCGTCGTATCAGGACTCCCTCGCGGAAACCCAATCATCACCGGACACATGAGTGCTACCTACAGGTCGACGGACCGCCCTTGTGACCGCAGGCCTTCACAGATAGCGTCAATAGGCTTTTCCGCCCCTCAACTCCAGGAAGGCCCCAGTTATGTGGACGTATCGCGTTGTCTCGTCGACTATCCGGATCGCCGGACTTTTGCTCACGCTGGGCTTTAGCGTGGCGGCGGTGGCCGCCGAAAAAGAGGCGTTCGTTGTATTGCCCGACCGTGGCCCCCATTACGCCGGGCCACAGGGTCGAACGGCAGACGTCACCGAGCTGCTTTCCACCAGCGCGCAAACCGGCGGCGTGCTTGGCCTGTTTCGACAAATCATCGCACCCCAAGGCGGACCTCCCGCGCACATCCACCGCGATGCGGATGAGTTCTTTTACGTCGTCAGCGGGACCTTCGATTTCAAATTGGGGGACCGGATCGTTAACGTCCCCGCCGGGTCGGTCGTCTTTATTCCCAAGGGGAGCGTGCATACTTTTAAAAACAAGGGCACCGAACCAGCCGTATTGTTGGTCGGAGTCACGCCGGCGGGGCTGGAGCAGAAATTCGCCGATTGGCAGGGAGGGGATGAAGAGACAGTCAAGGCAATGAACAAGAAATACTACACGGACGTTGTTGGGCCGCCGCTGAAGTAGCCGAACCTCCACGGCGCAGCATGATCAACGACGTCACGCAGGATGGCGTCTGACGTTTAGTGGCGCGCAATCATAACTGGAAGGCGTCCGACGCAGACTGCGCGAGACGGAGGATGTCGCGGAGCGGCCGGGCTGTGGGCAAGAGTCGCTCGGAAAACGGGCGGTTTCCTGGCGGCCGCGCCCAGCCGGCGCATTGCCACCGGAAACCGCCAGAAAACCCGTTGCGATCACGTAGGCAGTCCGGCGGCGCGCATCTCGTCCATGAGTTCCTGTGCGCGGCCTGCGTCGAGATCGCCTCGCAGCAGCCGGCGGATCTCGGCGGGCTTGGCGTCGAACTGCTCGACCAGGCTGCGCAGGTCATAGCCGTTGCGCGTCAGCTGCGGCTCCAGATCGTCGAGCTTGCTGGAGAGGACCGTCTCGATGACGCCGGCGGCGATGGGCTTGGCGCCGATCTCGAACCCGGCCTCGAACGCGCGCACCAGATGCTGGCCGATCTGCAACGGCGTCTTCAGCTTGGCCGCCAGCAGCGTCGCCGCCTCGTCGGTCAGCACGTCCTCAGGTGCGATGTCCTGGTCGAGCGAAGCCTTCAGCACCCAGTCGATGTAGTCGCGCTGCCGGTCACGTAGCCCACCGAACTCGAATACGGTCGTGCGGTCGCCGATCTCCTCCATCTTCGGGCGGCGCAGGTCGTTCTTCAGCTTGGGGTGCCCGACCAGCACAATAGACAACTGTCCGCCGCCCTCGGCCACCAGCTCGGTGAGGCGCTTCAGCGCGGTCAGCGTCTTCGGGTGGAGGTCGTGCGCGTCGTCGACGAACAGCGCCACGGGCTTCTTGGCGCGCCGGAACAGGTCCTGCAGGTCACGCTCCCGCCGTTCGGACTGGCTCGATATCTTGACCGTCTTCTCGGGGGTCAGATCGTAGAACAGCGCGGCTTCCAGCAGCGGCAAGCTAATCTTCGCCTTGTCGATCGACAGCGAGCGCGACACGATGACCCGCCCCTCGCGCTCGAGGTCGGCCCGCAGCCGGCGCGACAGCACGGTCTTGCCCGAGCCGATGACGGCGGTCAGTGCGATAAGCCGCCCGCCCATGATCGCCGCCCGGACGTCGCGCGACACCTGGGCATGGTGCTCGGTCTCGAAGAAGCCGGCGTCGACCGGCGGGCGCGCCAGGCCGTAGAACCGCATGACCTCGGTCAGCATCAGCCAACGCCTCCCCGGCGACCCTGCGGAAAGCGATCCCGCACGGCGGTGATGACCTCGGGGCGCGCCAGGGTCCGGGCAAGCAAGGCATCGATGAAGCTGCGGTCTTCGTCGGACAGTTTGGCCAGCGGCACCCTGACCTCGTCGGCAATCGCGCGCCGTGCCGCGATCGGGTTGGCGAACACGAGCTCATGGAACGGGTCGGGATCCCGAAACGGACGCACGGATACGGCGGCAGGGCTGGCTTGTCGGGGCAGGCCCGTCACGACCACGCCGTTCTCGCCCGACAACGCCGCACGCGGCAATGCGAGCTTGCCGGCGAGGGCTGCCACTTGGTCGGCGCGGACCTCATGGCGTGACTTGCGGTGCTTGCGGTAGCGATGGAGCGGGACCGGGCCGCCAGCCGGGCAGAACGGCCCCAAACGTTCCTCGCCGTGCTCGACCCACAGCTCCTGGTCGAACAGTCCCCACCAGACTACGACCGTCTCGCCGGCGAGTTCGGCATCGACCTCGTAGGTCACACCGGCGACGGTCAGGCGGCAGTCGATGCCGACCAGTCGCCGCTCGGGCTCGCGCGCAAAGGCGCAGAACCGCTCCCAGGCGCACATCTGGCGGATGCCGTCGGCCGGTAAATGCGTCAGCCAGTCGTCGAGGCGCGCATGCGGCTCAGAGCGGTGGTCGCCGCGGTTGTAGGTGGCGATGAAGCGTGCGAGCCAGCGGTTCGCCTCCGCTTCGGTCTCCGGCGCGTGGAAGTGATACAGCGTCTCGTGCGCCTCCTTCACGGTGCGGAACGGTCGCTCCACCTTGCCCTTCGCGCGTGCTGTCGTCCGGCGTCCATCCGACCCGGCGGGCATGTGCGGCAGGACCTCGATGCCCAGGCTTTCCATCACGCGCTTGAACACCGCTGATTTCGCGACCGGCCCGTTGTCAAGATAGAGCGCGGCCGGGATGCCCTGGAACGGGTCCGTCTCGCCGCCCGCTTCCGGCAGCTTGGGTGACATGGCGTTGAACAGGAAACGCAGCGCTGTCTCGACGTCCTCGCCATAGACGCAGCGGTATTCTTGGTACGCAACACCCGAGCGGTCATCGACCACGGAAAACAGCATCAGGATGGGCGCACCCTGCCGATCCGCGTCGATCCAGGCCGGCGCCTTCAGGTGCTTCAGGTCCGACGGGCTCATGTCGAAGTGCCACAGCGCATTCGCGCACTCCGCCTGGAACCGGACCGCAGGCGGCTGGCGTGTCATCCGCTCGTGGTCGTAGCCGAGGCGCCGCAAGTGGCGATTGACGGTCGAGGCGGTCAGCTTGCCCGGCGCCAGCTTCTGGAAGCCGTCCGGCGTGTCGACGCCGTGCTCGGCCAGCAGCTGCAGGGTGCGCACCGTCGAGAGATGACGGCCCTTCTTGTTGGTGGTCCTCAGCTTCATGGCGGCGACGATCTCGCACCAGCGCTCGATCTCGAGTGCCGGCATCGCGCGTGGACGGCCGCGATCGGCGCGATGCGCGTCCTTCGGCCGGCGATCGCTGCGCAGCAGGCGATACAGTGTGGCTCGGCTGACAACGTAGAGCTGCGCTGTGGCCGCCATCAGGACGCTGCGCTCCGAGTGCCGCGCCGGCAGCGCTACTAGGCGGCGGCGCAGGGCCGAAAGCGCCTCGGTCGGCACGCCGCCGCCTCTCGGCATCAGGCGCCCGCGGTCGCGTTGGAGTGTCGCCGCAAGGCCGACGGGGGCCGGGCACGTGTCTTGCCGGATGTGCCGGGACGATGCGTGCCGTCGAGCACGGCTTGGCCGGCGGCCTTCGGCGTCCCGTCGCCGTTGACGTAGGTGTAAAGAGTGGTCGTTGTGAGGTTCAGGCGCTTGGCCACTTCGGCCGCGACCGCCTTGCGGTCCACCATCGCCGACATCGCCATCATCAGCGTGGAGCGGTCCATCTTGCGCGGCCGCCCGCCCATGCGCCCGCGGGCGCGAGCTGCCGCAAGCCCAGCCCTGGTGCGCTCGGCAATCAGCTCGCGCTCAAACTCGGCGAAAGCGGCGAAGATGCCGATCGGGATAGGGGGGCGCCTCGCGGCGCCGCCCCTCCCACACCACCGGGCATACGGGTCCGTACCACGGCGGTTCGACCGAATTAAGCTGGAGCCGGAACATAGAGTCGGGGGAGACCGATTGAATCGAAGTAGTGGTTGCGTAGGGCCGCTTGGACCGCCGGGTGTCCTGACATACGCCAGAAGCCCGTCGGTGAACCGGCGGCAACCGCCGCTCGGAACTGCGACACGCCACGGCGGCGCAGTTCGTTGAAGCGGTTGTGCCCGTTCCCCCACTGCCGCCAAAGATATGAGCGCAATCTTCGACGGGTCCACGCTTCGAGGTTCGCGAGCACCCGAGGTGTCTGGCAGAAGCCGAAGTAGCCGCGCCATCCGAGGAGGTATGGCGCGAGTTCCTCGACAATCTGCATCAGACTGAGCCCCCGCGTCCGGCAGGTCGTTTCTCGGATCCGCGCCTTGAACGTGTCGAGTGCCTTTGGCGCAATGCGCCGCTCGCCCCCGTCATTCGAGATGCTGAATCCCAGGAACTTACGCTCCTCTGGTCGCGCCACCGCGCTTTTCGTCTGGTTGACCGTCAGCCGCAGCTTCGCGGTCAAGAATCGGCTCACCGAGGCCATGACCCGCTCGCCAGCGCGGCGACTGCGAACATAGATGTTGCAGTCGTCCGCATATCGGCAGAAGCGGTGACCACGCCGGGTCAACTCCCTATCCAGATCGTCGAGTACGAGGTTGCTCAAGAGGGGCGAGAGTGGACCGCCTTGTGGGGTCCCCTCATCCACCGGAAGCACCAAGCTGTCTTCCATCACCCCGGCCGTCAGAAACGCCCGGATGAGTTTCAGCACGCGTTTATCGGATACCCTCGCGGCAACGCGGGCCATGAGGCCATCATGGTTGACCCGATCGAAAAATTTCTCGAGGTCGAGGTCAACTACGACGTTGTAGCCCTCGGCAACGTAGCGTTGCGCCTGGGCCACTGCCTGATGGGCCGAGCGCCCCGGTCGGAACCCGTAGCTATGCTCGGAAAACGTTGGGTCCCACTGCTCTTGCAGAACCTGCAGCACGGCTTGCTGGATCAGTCTGTCGACGACGCATGGCACGCCGAGTTTCCTGACCCCACCGTCCGGCTTGGGTATTTCGACCCGTTTGACCGGCTTTGGCTGGTAGGTTCCGTCGAGCAACCGAGACCGTATGCTTGGCCAGTGCTCACGCAGGTAGTCCTTGGCGTCGTCGATGGTCATCCCATCCACACCGGGGCTGCCCTGGTTCCTTCGAACGCGTTTCCACGCACTTTGGAGATTCTCTCCGTCGCACACCTCCTCCATGAGTTGTTCCGTCATAGCCGGGCTTTCGGGTGCTGGCTTCGCCGCGAGTGGTTCGGCCCTCGGAGAGCCGGCAACCGGGGTTTCACCCCGGCCCTCCGGTTCCAAGGCCAGTGAGCACTGGATTTTCTGTCGCTTTCCACTCATGAGAGGCCAGTCCTACTTGCCACTTCCAATCGTTCGGGCCTTCACCCATCGTTCCCGGCCTGGCCTATCCGTTGCTCCGCCTTTCGGCTTGGAGTGCCTCAATCAGCCCTGCCGACAGCATGACCTACTATGCCCTCTGCTGACTCCTGCGCCCCGATCAGGTCCCCTTGCGGTTCCCTCAGTTCCAACGTGGAACGTGGCGCAGGCCTCCCTGGGTAAGTTCGATCGCCTTCCCCGCACCCCTGCCAAATCTACAGCCCTGGCCTTTGATGGATATGGACTTTGCGATCCGTTGCCCGCTCGTCCGGCCAGAGATGCCTCATATTCGGTTTCTATTCGTCAGGTCGCGGTTTTGCTCCACACTTCCTTCAGACACCGCCTCGCGGTGATGCCCTTGTGCTTCGCTAAGCCTTCACCTCCATCAGGTTGGCTAAGGGACTTTCACCCCCAAGCTATCGAACATGCCAGGCACGCAACGCGAGACGCCCGTTGGCGGTGGTCGTGTCGATCTGCGCACCGGCCCCGGTCAGCACCTTCAGGCCGACATCTCGGGTGCGCAGATCCTCGACCGTATTGACCAGATGACGCAGGTCGCGGCCGAGCCGGTCGAGCTTCCAGAGCACCAGCGTGTTGCCGGGCTGGATCGCTTTGAGGCACGCGGCCAGCCCAGGGCGCGCATCGTGGCGGCCCGATGCCAGGTCCTCGTAGATGCGGGTGGGATCAATGCCAGCCGCCAGCATCGCGTCCCGCTGCGGCGCCAGGGTCTGGGTGCCGTCCGACTTGGAAACGCGGACGTAGCCGATCAGCATCGTGGCACCCGAAGCCTCAGGAAAGATAAAACCCACCCTGCAAGCTGGCGATCAATCCTGCAACGGGTTTCTTGGCGGTTTCCGGTGGCAATGCGCCGGCTGGGCGCGGCCGCCAGGAAACCGCCCGTTTTCCGCACACCACCACCACCAGCAGCAGCGCCAAACCGCCGCCCAGCCATCCGTCTCACACACCCTGCGTCGGAACGCTCGATCTCGCGTCCGTCTCAACGACCATGCGCTCAGTCTCAAACAACGTGAGCCAGACCCATCCGCCAGTCTCAGCTAATCTGCGTCGAAAACCGCCCTTGATTGCGCGTCGGACCAGTTATGATTGCGCGCCGCTACAGCTAAGGCAGCATCCAAGCCCGCTTACGTTGTGCTGAATGCCGTCCCATCCCGCAGCTTCATAGGTAAAGAGGCATCCGACGGATTGACTGCACGGGGCGTATTGGTAGCACCGCACCGCTTGACCCACCGTGCGGCCTTCACGCATGGCGTAATTGACGGAAGGACCGCTCAGGAATTCGAGCCAGCCGGAAAAGCGGCTGACGAGATCACCGTTCTCTACAAGTGGTTATGTGGCATTGTGGGCATGCCCACACGCGGGCAACCCCGCAGGGCGGCATAGTATGGCAAAACGCCCAAGTCTCTTCTCTAGGCCCGCCGGGAACACCGCTACCAGCGGGGCCGCCAGCAAGATTGAGACCCCATCACTCCCTCCAACGGAGGTGACCAGGTCTCACGTGGCTAGTCGCCGAGCGCCCAGCCGAGAGGGCAAGCGAACGCTGTCAATCTACCTTGACCCTTTGGCATGGAAGCAGTTGCGCCAGCTCGCCCTAGACACGGAGACAACGACCCAGGCGTTAGGTGAGGAGGCGGTAAACCTGCTCTTCACCAAGCACGGGTTAAATCGAACCGCTTAACACCACACTGATTTCCATCACCTTCAATTGCAGAACCAACCTGGGAGGCTCTCACCTATGACCCAACT
>JBBQPD010000196.1:0-8572 GCA_038331535.1 Gemmatales bacterium
ACGTTCGCCCGCTCTCCCGCCACCGACTTCTGGGCGCTGGGTCTGCTCGTCAGCGGCGTGGGCACGCTCACCGGCGCCGTCAACTTCATCGCCACCATCCTGGGGATGCGCGCCCCCGGCATGACGCTGCGCAAGATCCCCTTCTTCGTCTGGACGATGCTCTGGACTGCGGTGCTCATCCTCTTCGCCATCCCGCCGCTCACCGCCGGGCTGGCCATGATCGAGCTGGACCGCAACCTCGGAGCGCACTTCTTCGACGTGCAGAACGGCGGCTCGGCGCTGCTGTGGCAGCACATCTTCTGGTTCTTCGGCCACCCGGAAGTTTACATCCTGATCCTGCCCGTCTTCGGCATGGTCTCGGAGATCGTCCCGGTCTTCTCGCGCAAGGTGCTGTTCGGCTACGAGTTCATGGCCGCCGCCACCATGGCCATCGCCTTCATCAGCCTCGGCGTCTGGGCGCATCACATGTTCGCCGTCGGCATGAGCCGGACGCAGGACATCTACTTCGTCGTGGCCACCCTTCTCGTCTCCGTGCCGACGGGCATCAAGTTCTTCAACTGGCTGGCGACCATGTATGGCGGGAGCAACTCGTTCGCTTCGCCGATGCTCTTCACCGTCGGCTTCCTGTCGATGTTCCTGATCGGCGGCCTGACCGGCATCATGCTGGCGGCGGCCCCGCTCGACTTTCAGCTGACCGACAGCTACTTCGTGGTTGGCCACTTTCACTTCGTGCTGATCGGCGGCACCCTGTTCGGCGTCTTCGCCGGCATTCACTATTGGTATCCGAAAGTGACGGGGCGGATGCTGTCGGAACGGCTGGCGCGCTGGCAATTTGGCCTGCTCTTCGTCGGCTTCGTCCTGACCTTTGGACCGATGCACGTGTCGGGCATGCTGGGGATGCCGCGGCGCATTTACACCTACGGCTCGGATCGGCCGTGGGCAGCGTGGAACCAGCTGACGACGATCGGCGCGCTCATCCAGGTGCCGAGCTTCGCGATCTTCGTGTACAACCTGTTCTGGTCGCTGCGCCACGGCCGGCCGGCGGGCGACGACCCCTGGGACGCCTGGACGCTGGAATGGTCCACGACCTCGCCGCCGCCAAGCTACAACTTTGAAGTGGTGCCCACCGTGCATAGCCGCCGGCCGCTGTGGGACCAGAAACACCCGGACGACCCGGACTGGCAGTACGAGTAGGGGAGAACCACCACGTGAGTGCAGCAGGGACCAGCACGGGGCAGACGTTCCCGATTCCGCCCGACATCGCGCCCGAGAAGACACTGAGTGCGGGCCAGTGGGGCATGGTCAGTTTCCTGGTGTCGGAGGTGGCGCTGTTCAGCACGCTGATCGTCACTTACGCCTTCTACATCGGGAAGGACGTGGTGGGACCGACGCCGGCCGAGGCGCTGTCGCTGCCGCTGGTCCTGTGTACCACCGCTTGCCTGCTCGCCAGCAGCTTCACCATCCACCGGGCGGAGAAGGCGCTGGAGTATGGTAATCCGGCCGGATTCATTCGCTGGTGGACGGCCACGATCGCGCTTGGCGTGGTGTTCCTGCTGGGCACGGCGTACGAATGGTACGAGCTGATCGCGCACCATCATTTGACCATCAGCCGCAACCTGTTCGGCACGACGTACTACACCCTCGTCGGCTTGCATGCCCTGCACGTGGCCGGTGGGGTGGTCATCATGATGGTTGTGCTGGGACTGGCCGTGCGCCGGCAGGTGACAAGCGCAAACCC
The DNA here is from genome assembly GCA_038331535.1 of Gemmatales bacterium. Lineage (GTDB taxonomy): Bacteria > Planctomycetota > Planctomycetia > Gemmatales > Gemmataceae > JBBQPD01. The sequence goes on from JBBQPD010000196.1 coordinate 1,739, forward strand.
TGCCGGGGTTGGCTTGGTGTCGTGGTACTGGCACTTCGTGGACGCCGTGTGGGTGATCGTGTTTGCGGTGGTTTACTTGGCGGGGCGATAAGTGGTTTGCCGCCGCGCAGGTGTCGGCTGACAGCTATCAGCTAACAGCTAACAGCTTCCAGCCAAAAAGAGCGTCTTCTAGATGGGCGTACCGTAGAAGGTGACACGAATGGCAAGCGAGCCACAAGCCGAGCCGCACTCCGTCGAGATGCCCCGGCCGACCGCCGCGCCGCTGGTGCTGGCCCTCGGCCTGACGCTTCTCGCCGCCGGCGTGCCTTTCGGTCTGGGCTTTCTCGTGGCCGGCTTCGTGGTCGTCGCCGTGGGCCTGGGCTTGTGGATCGCCCAGCTCTTGCCGGGCCGCGGACACGTCCACGAGCCGCTGGTCGAGCCGGCGCTCCGCCCCCGGATTGTGACGGGTGCTGCGGGCGGCGTGGAGCATTTGGGGCAGGGCATGCCCGGCTACCGCCTGCGTCTGCCGGAAAAGGTGCATCCGATCTCGGCGGGACTGAAGGGCGGCATCGTCGGCGGGCTGGTGATGCCGGTGCCCGCAATTCTCTGGGGGCTGGCGAGCGGCCACGGCATCTGGTATCCCGTCAACCTGCTGGCGGGCATGGTCCTGCCAGGCGTGGGCAAGATGGCCGTTCCCGAGCTGGAGCAGTTCCACACCTCACTGCTGCTGGTGGCGCTCCTCATTCACGTCACGGTGTCGATGGTCCTGGGCCTCATTTACGGCGTGTTGCTGCCGACGTTGCCGCCGGTTCGCCGGGCGATGGCCTGGGCCGCGCTGCTGGCCCCGGTCGTGTGGACGGGGGTGACTTACACCCTGCTGGGGTACGTCAACCCCGGCCTGCGCGACGGCGTGAGTTGGCCGTGGTTCATCGTGTCGCAATTCGTCTACGGCGTGGCCGTGGCCGTCGTGATCACGGAGGCGACTGGCCTTCCTCCGGTCGCGCGCGGGCTGGCGGCCGGCCTGGTCGGCGGCGTGCTGATGCCGTTGTCCGCCCTGCTCTGGTCGCTGGGGACGGGCCGCGGCGTCTGGTATCCGCTGAACCTGCTGGCCGGCATGGTAACGCCGGGCCTCAACGATCCCACAGCGCCGGAGCTGCTGGAGTTTCACAGCGATTGGCTGGCCCTGGCGCTGGCCATCCACGTCGCCCTGTCGCTGGGGTTCGCGCTGGCCTGCGCCCTGCTGCTGCGGATGCTGCCGTCCATCCCCGGCTCCGTGGCGTGGGGCGGCCTGGTCCTGCCGCTCCTGTGGACGGGGATCAGCTATGGCCTCATGGGTATCATCAACCCCGTCCTGCAACAGCGCGTCGATTGGCCCTGGTTCGTCCTCTCCCAGTTCGTGTTCGGCGCGGCCGCCGCGGTGGTGGTGTACCGCTCGGAGATGATCCATATCCCACCCGCCGGGCGCGGCCCGGACCGGGTAGCCGGCGACGGGGGAGGTCGATCGTGAGCAAACTCCACAAGGGCGGCTGGTGCCTGCTGCCGGTCCTCGTCGCCCTGACGGCCGGCTGCGACTTTCCCGGCAAGCCCAAACCTGACGACCATCCAGTGCCGGCGAACCAGGTGGCCGACTTCGACGCCCTGTACAGGACGAGCTGCTCCGGTTGCCACGGCGCCGACGGCAAGCTCGGCCCGGCCCCGCCGCTCAACGACCCGACCTTCCTCGCCCTCGTCTCCAATGAGGATTTGTTGCGGGTCATCACCAACGGGCGGACGGTGTCTCTCACACAGAAAAGCCCGATGCCGGCCTTCGGCAAGGACGGCCCGCTGACCGACGCCCAGATTAAGGTGCTGGCCGAGGGCATCAAGCAACGCTGGCCGGCGGCCGAGTCGGTGCCGCGATCCCTGACGCTCGCGGGAACCGGCGACGGCAACAAGGACGAGGGGTTGGGCGTGTTCGCCATGGCCTGCGCCGGTTGTCACGGCGACCAGGGACAGGGCGGCGTAAACGGCGCGATCAACAATCAGGCGTTCCTGGCTCTCATCAGCGATCAGGCGCTGCGCCGCCTTGTCATCACGGGACGGCCCGACCTGGGGATGCCGGACTACAAGGGCAAGGAAGGACGCGGGAACAAGTTCGCACCGTTGAAGTCCGAGGAGATCGACCACCTGGTCGCGCTGCTGGCGTCCTGGCGGCAAGGCGGGCCGGCCGACGGCAAATAGCGCCTTTGGCATTATCCGAGGTACAACGCGATGGCTACCGTTTCCAATCCGCCGCCGGGCGAGCCTCTTCCCGGACGGCGTTCGTTCTTCCGCTGGCTGACGTATCTCATGAGTGCCGTCGCCGCGGCGCTCGTCGGCATCCCGTTCGTCGCGTACCTCTTCGGGGCGCGGAAGGCGCCGATCCACTGGGTCGCGCTCGGTGCCGTCGCGGACTTCCCGCAAAATCAGACACGGCGGGTGAAGTTCGACAATCCCATCCGCCAGACGTGGGACGGGATGACGGCGCACACCGAGGTCTACGTTCGCTACGAGGGCGAGGACAAACAGGAAGCGGACGAGACGAAGCGGCACAAGTTCCTGATCCTCGCCGCCAACTGCGCCCACCTGGGCTGTCCGGTCGAGTGGTTCAAGGAGTCCGGGTTGTTCATGTGCCCGTGTCACGGCGGCGTCTACTACGCCAACGGCGAACGCGCCGCCGGCCTGCCGCCGCGCGGCCTGTTTCACTGCGTCTACCGCGTGACCAGTAGCAAAGATGGGGTTCATCTTGAGATTCAGGCGCCGCACTATCCGACGTTGCAAGACACCCTGGATCAGCCGGCGTGATCGCATGGACGCACACGAAGGAAACCCGCCATGAAGCGCTGGCTGCGTGCCGTGGGCCACTGGTTCGACGCCCGCCTGAGTGTGAGCGCCACCCTGCTGCCGATGCTGAAGCACCCCATCCCCCGCGGCGCCGCTGGGCCGATGGGTTGGTGGTACATCTTCGGCAGCGCTTCCCTCACGCTCCTGATCGTGCAGATTCTCACCGGTATCGGCCTGGCGCTCGTCTATGTGCCGTCCGCCGACAAGGCCTATGAAAGCCTGCTCTATCTGAATTACCAGCAGTCGCTCGGCTGGTTCCTGCGCGCCCTGCACTACTACGCCGGATCGGGCATGGTCGTCCTGGTGCTGGCGCACATGACGCAGGTCTTCCTGCACGGCGCCTACAAGTACCCGCGCGAGCTGACCTGGATTCTCGGCGTCATTCTGCTGCTCTGTACCCTGGCCCTGTTCTTCACCGGCCAGATTCTGCGCTGGGATCCGGACGCTTACTGGGGTTTGGCCATCGCCGGGTCGATGGCCGGGCGCGTGCCGGGCGCCGGGCCGTGGCTGGCGCGCATGGTCCTGGGCGGTCCCGTGATCGGCGCCGACTCGCTCAGCCGCTTCTTCACGCTGCACGTCTTCGTCATTCCCGGCGCCCTGCTGTTCTTCCTGACGCTCCACCTTTGGCTGGTGCTCAAGCTCGGCGTCAGCGCCCCGCCCGTCGCCGGGCAGCCGGTCGATCCGAAGACGTATGACGAGGACTACGAGAAACAGCTCAAGGCCGGCGTCCCCTTCCTCGGCCCGGCCATGTTGAAGGACGTCTTTTTCTCCGCACTGGCCGTGATCGTCGTGGTGGTCCTCGCCGCCGTCCTCGGGCCGAAGGGACCGGGCGGTCCTCCCGACCCCACGTTCACCGGCGCCAACCCTCGCCCGGAGTGGCCATTCCTGTGGCTGTTCGCCCTGCTGGCGCTCAGTCCGCCCGAGGCGGAAACCTTCCTCATGCTCGTGTTCCCGGTCGTCGTGATCGTCGTCCTGCTCCTCGTCCCGTTCGTGAGCAACCGGGGCGAACGTGCTCCCAGCCGCCGGCCGGTGGCTGTCTTGAGCGTGATCGTGATTGCCACCGTCCTGGGCGTGCTCACCTACAAGGGAGCCACCGCGCCGTGGTCGCCGAAAATGACCGCCTGGAGCGGCGATCCGGTCCCCGAAAACCTGGTTCGTGCCTGCACGCCGTTGCGTCTCCAGGGTGCGGCTCTGTTCCAGAACAAGGACTGTCGCAACTGCCACGCCCTGGAAGGCGTCGGCGGCAAGGGTGGTCCCGACCTGACGACTGTCGGCACGCGCCTGACGCGCGGCCAGCTGATCGATCAGATCAGCAACGGCACGCCGGGCGGCGGCAACATGCCGGCCTACGGCAAGCAGGTCAGCCCGGCCGAGATGACCGCCCTGGTCGAGTTCCTGGAGAACCTGCGGCCGCGCGGACTTCCGCCCGCTGAACCCGCCGAGCAGCACAAGCCCAAATAATTCACCGCAGAGGGCGCAGAGGGCCGCAGAGGAAAATCCAGAGAGAGGGTCAGGCGACGCATGGTGAGTCACGGTGTTTTGAAGGCAAAGCACGAAACGCTTCTTCAACGTGTTGCCCCCTTTTGGTTTTGGTTTTCTCTGCGCTCCTCTGCGCCCTCCGCGGTGAGTCATCCGGGCACGGCGGGGAAAGAACAGCCATGAGCACCACGCTCGACGCGTTCCTCCGCTCCTGGCCGTTCGACCCGTGGCTCGTCGGCGCGTTCCTCTGCTCCGCCAGCGTGTATCTGCGCGGTTGGCTCGTCCTTCAGCGCCGCGACCCCGAGCGCTGGCACCTCGGCCGGCTCGCCGCTTTCCTCGGCGGATTGGCGGCGCTCTTCCTGGCCCTGGCGTCGCCGATCGAGCCGTTTGCCGCCCTGTTGCTGCAAGTCCACATGTTGCAGCACGTACTGCTCATGATGGCGGCGCCGCCGCTCTTCTGGCTGGGCGCGCCGCTCTTCCCCTTGCTCCGCGGCCTGCCGCGGCCGGTTCGCGTTTACTGGGTCGCCCCGTTCGTCTTCGCGCCGCCGCTGCGCCGGCTCTGCGGCCGGCTGACGCACCCGCTGACGGCGCTCCCCCTCTTCCTCGCCGCCGCCTGGCTCTGGCACGTGCCGCCGCTGTACGACCTGGCCCTGCGCTCGAACGGCTGGCACTACGTGCAGCACCTCTGTTTCCTCGGCACCGCCCTGCTGTTCTGGTACCCGGTCGTCCGGCCCTATCCCGCCCGGCCGCGCTGGTCGTCGTGGCTTTTGTTCCCGGTCCTGATCGTGGCCGACGTGTCGAACACCGCGCTGGCGGCCCTGCTGACGTTCTCCGAGCGCGTGCTGTACCCGTACTACCTCACGGTGCCGCGCGTGGGCGGGTTCTCTCCCCTGGAAGACCAGTCGGCGGCCGGCGTCCTCATGTGGGTGCCGGGGTCCGTCGTCTTTCTCCTGCCGCTGTTCGGGATCAGCCTGCGGATGCTGTTCGGCCAGGAAACGGGGAAGAGGAAAAGCAAGCCTCGACACGTCGCCGCAACGGGGCGAATGTCGCTACCGCTCATCACCGCTGCTCCTACCCCGCGTCCCTGGGATTTGCTGCGCGTACCGCTATTGGGCCGCTTCCTGAAATGGCGTCACGCCCGGCTCGCGATGCAGCTTCCCCTGTTGCTGCTGGCCGCCGTCGTCATCTACGACGGGTTTCGCGGTCCGCAGGTGGGTGCCATGAACCTGGCCGGCGTCCTGCCGTGGATTCACTGGCGCGGCCTGCTCATCCTCGGACTATTAGTGGCTGGCAACGTCTTCTGCATGGGCTGTCCCTTCCTGCTGCCGCGGACGCTCGCCCGCCGCTGGTTGCCGGTCGGCTGGAACTGGCCGCGCCGGCTGCGCAACAAGTGGCCGGCCGTGCTGCTCATCGTCGCGTTTCTGTGGGCTTACGAGGCACTGTCCCTCTGGGACAGGCCGTGGTGGACGGCGTGTCTCGCCCTCGGTTACTTCGGCGCGGCGTTCGTCGTCGACGGCCTTTTCCGCGGCGCTTCCTTCTGCAAGTACCTGTGCCCGATCGGCCAGTTCAACTTCGTGCAATCACTGGCGTCGCCGCTGGAGGTCAAGGCGCGCGACCCGGCCGTCTGTGCGTCGTGCCGGACGATGGACTGCATCCGCGGCCGCGATGGCATCCCCGGCTGCGAGCTACGCCTGTTCCTGCCGCACAAGGCGGGCAACATGGACTGCACCACCTGCCTCGATTGCGTCCACGCCTGTCCGCACGACAACGTCGGCCTGATCGCCACTCCCCCCGGCGCGGAATTGTGGAGCGACCGCCGGCGCTCGGGCGTCGGCCGCTTCAGCCGCCGCCCCGACCTCGCGGCCCTCATCCTCGTGCTGGTGTTCGGCGCCTTCGCCAACGCGGCAGGCATGGTCGGCCCCGTGGCGGAGGCGCAGGAGTGGCTCGCGCAGCGGGCGGGCGTCCGCTCGCCGTTGCTCGCCAAGACCGCGTTTTATCTGTGCGCCCTCGTCGTGTTGCCGTTGCTGGCCGTCGCCGGCGCGGCCGCGTTGAGCCGCCGCTGGGGCCGACTCAACGGCGGCATCCGGGAGATCGCGACGCGCTACGCCTTCGCCCTGGTTCCGCTTGGGTTCGGCATGTGGCTGGCGCATTACAGCTTTCACTTTCTGACGAGCTACGAGACGGCGGTGCCGGCCGCACAGCGTTTCACGGCGGACCTCGGCGCGACGTTCCTCGGCGCGCCGGAATGGGCGCGCGCCTGTTGTCGCCCAGCGACGGCTTGGCTGCTGCCGCTGGAGCTTCTCTTTCTGGACGTGGGCTTGCTCCTGTCTCTTTACGCCGGCTATCGCCTGGCGCCGACGACGAAGGCGCTGGCGCCGTGGGCGCTCCTCATGGTGCTGCTGTTCGCGGCGGGAGTCTGGATTCTCTTCCAGCCGATGCAGATGCGCGGCACGCTCTAACCCGAATGATTCACCGCAGAGGACGCAGAGGGACGCAGAGGGAATACTCGCAAGA
>JBBQPD010000197.1:0-8540 GCA_038331535.1 Gemmatales bacterium
TTCTCGTCTCGCTCAGCGCTATGCCGGCCACCAAATATCTGAAGATTTTCCGGGAGGACGCGCTCATCCTGGTGACAAAGTCTCTGGGAACTCCGCTGAATCCGCAGCCCTTGCCGAAACCGAAGGAGCGGCCTCGGGAACCGCTCGACCCGTAAGAGGTTCGACCGCTGAACCGATGCGACGGCGAAGTGATCTGTTTTGCCGCTTGCCGCTTAGCGGCACCCGACCGCTAAGCCGCAAGCGGCAAACCGACCGTGTTGAAATCACTCGCCGACGTAAGGCATAAGCGCCATGAAACGGGCGCGCTTGACCGCATCCTTGACAGCACGTTGGAAGGCGGCACAATTGCCGGAGCGCTTGCGGCTGAAGAGTTTGCCCTGGCTGGTGCAGAGCTTTTTAAGCGTTTGCACATCCTTGTAATCCACGAACGCAGGGCGCGGGCACCCTTCCTTCGTGCAAAACCGGCAGCGATTCTTCCTGCCCCGTCCGAGCTTCTTGCGAACCATCGTCGTAGACGCCTCAGTATCGACCAGGGATCAGTAAACGTCACGCAGAACTCATCATAATAGGAACGGCGGCGTTTGCGTCAACGCGGGCACGCCGGAAACGAGCAGTTAGGCCCCGCGCCGTTTCTCCTCAACTTCCGGATTGACCCACGCGGGCAGTATCTGTCCGGTCACGCCGGCGAGCAGATTGCCGGCGCAGATTTCCGCCATCGCGTTTCTCGTCCCAACCGTGGCGCTGGCGATGTGCGGAGCGACAATCAGGTTCGGCACGCTGAAGAGCGGACTGTCCGGCGCCGGCGGTTCGGGATCGGTCACGTCCAGTCCCGCGGCGGAAATCAGGCCCGTCTTGAGTGCCGTGATGAGGTCTCTCTCGACGACGATGGGGCCGCGAGCCGTGTTGATGAAGACCGCCGTCGATTTCATCTGTTTGAAGCGCGCGAGATTGAAGAGGCCGCGCGTCTGGTCGTTCAGGTCGGTGTGGACGGAGACGAAATCGGCGTCTTTCAACAGCGTGTCGATGTCCACGCGCCGCGCTCCGAGAGCCTGTTCGGCCTGAGCGTTGGCGTGCATGTCGTGATAAATGACCTGCATGTCCCACCCAAGGCGGCAGCGTTTCGCCAGGGCGTAGCCGATGCGGCCCATGCCGATGATGCCGAGCGTTCGCCCCGCCAGGTCTTGGCCCAGATGGCCCAACGGCTCCCAGGTTTTCCAGTGGCCCGTCTGACCGTACTGATGTCCATCCACCAGGCGGCGCGCCGCACCGATCAGGAGACAGAACGCCATATCCGCCGTGGCGTCGGTCAGGACACCGGGAGTGTTGCCGACCGCGATGCCGCGCGCTGTTGCCGCCGGAATGTCGATGTTGTTGAAACCGACGGCGTAGTTGCTCACGACATTCAAGCGCGGCGCGGCGTCCATCAAGGCGGCGTCGATTCGATCCGTGAGCAGAGAAACCAGGCCGTCGCAGGTGCCGACCTTCTGACGAAGTACCTCATAGGAAGGCGGCAACTGATCGGGCCATACCTCGGCGTCGCAGGCGGCGAGAATGCGATCGAGACCGGCGGCCGGAATGCGGCGCGTGACAAATACTTTCGGTTTGGCGGCCATGATGGCGTCCCCCGAGCGCTTGCCGCTTGCGGCTTCGCGGCGCAGGACCGCTAAGCCGCAAGCGGCAAACGCTGACAGCTTCGGCGCAGTCGATTGCTACCGCAAGAAAGAACCAACCTCTTCCAAAAACGAGGCATTCGATTTGTACTCGCCCAGCTTCTTGACGAGCATCTCCATCGCCTCGATAGGCTTCAGCTTGACGAGTCCGCGGCGCAGCAGGGTGACGCTCTTGTAGACGTCGGGTTTGAGGATGCGTTCTTCCTTGCGCGTGCCCGATTGCGAGATGTCGAGGGCCGGATAGACGCGGCGTTCGGCGAGGCGGCGGTCCAGCACCAACTCCATGTTGCCGGTGCCCTTGAACTCCTGGAAAATCACGTCGTCCATGCGGCTGCCGGTCTCGACAAGAGCGGTGCCGAGGACCGTGAGAGAGCCGCCTTCCTCGAAGCAGCGGGCGCTGCCGAAGAGTCGCTTGGGAACCTCCAGCGCCCGGCTATCGACGCCGCCGCTGAGGGTTCTGCCGCCGGCGCCGGTGTTCTTGTTGTAAGCCCGCGCCAGCCGCGTCAAGCTGTCCAGCAACACGAAGACTTGCCGGCCCTGCTCCGCCAGCCGCTTGGCACGTTCGACGACCAGCTCGGCGCAGCGGACGTGGCTGATGGAATCCTGATCGGAGCTGCTGGAGATAACCTCGCCACGAACATTGCGGCGAAACTCCGTCACTTCTTCGGGGCGTTCGTCGATGAGGAGGAGAACGAGGTGCATTTCGGGGTGGTTCTTCGTGACGGCCTCGGCGATGTGTTGGAGCAGCACCGTCTTGCCGGCGCGCGGCGGCGAGACGATCAGGCCGCGCTGACCCTTGCCGATAGGCGTTAGCAGGTCCATGACGCGGGTGGTGATCGGCTCGCGGCCGGTTTCGAGCATGATCTGCTCGGTGGGATCGACGGCCGTGAGGTCGTCGAACTTGCGCTGAGAAAATGCTTCGGGCTTCTTGCCCTCGATGTGATCGACGCGCAGCAAGCGTGGGCCGTTCCCTTTGCGCGGCGGCTCGATGGGACCGGCGAGCAGCAGCCCTTCGCGCAGGCCTAGCTTCTGGATCATCGGTTGTGCGACATAAGCGTCGCCGGGGTGAGCGATATAATTGCGTTTGGGATCGCGGAGAAAGCCGAAGCCCTTGGGGTGCATTTCCAGCACGCCCTGGGTGGGGAGGTCAACATGGGGGGACATCAGGAATCTCGTAGGTCGTTCAGCCGCCCGTCGAGGACAGGCGGCTGCGCAGGTCATCAAACGATACGGTGTGGTGTCGTCGCTTCAAAAGTGCCGTCAGTCCGCGGCACGAGCAGGTTAACCGTCGGTTCGCGCAGGACACGAATGGAACTGGAATCGATCATGGCCGGGGACTCCTTCCCAACCGAAATGACATCCTGCCGCCTGTCCGAGGGTGGCCCTTCCTCAGTGGAGGCTGTCGAAGCTTGTGGGCGGGGCGGTGGATGCGGGGGGTGATGTTCACGAAGATGAATTGTATCATAGCTTCCCTCGCGCCGGTGTCAATGACGCCTGTCTCGCAAAGCTCCGCAATCCCTACGCTTTCTTGTTCGTCGCCGCCGCTCGTTTCTTGCGCTTGCATCGGCAAAAAGGAGAGGAAAATGCAACCCGCTGACAACCCGGCCCCCTCGCAGCGGGAAGCTTGCCTGCCGTGGATGCTCGGCTTCTTCTTTGTCGGTTTCGGCGTGTTAATGCTGACCGTGGCGACGGGTGGATTTTTCGTCTACATCCTCGGCGTCGCCGGGGCCGTCGCGTTGGTGGCGGGGATGCACTACGCTTTGTGGGGACAGCGACTGGACGACAAGGTTGTCGGGGAACGGGAGGCAGCGGAGGCGCGCGACGATGCACTGGCCGACGAAAAATGGAACGAGAAGAAGGGCGATGATCGATTCCAGCGGCGGTCTGACGTCAAGTGAACTCAACCCTTCTTGGCGGCGTCGAGACCGTTTTGCAAGAAGCGGGCGAAATCGTCCACGTCGTCGATCAGATTTTCCTCCCATTTGATGGGGGGAGAAAGTCGGTTGCCTTGTGGAGTTACAATCTCGTAATAGGGGAGAGCGCCGGTCTCAAATTTTTGCCTCCTGAATACGAGACTGCCGTTCGCGTCGGGAACCTGATCAATGCCGGCTGGTACGGTGTCGGTATGCAAGCGCACGAGCACGAACTGTGCAAATAGTTCCTTGATCTTTCGCTGTGTGAAGGCTCGGCCCTCGTTTTTCTTGCAGTTCGTGCAGCCGATGCCGGTGAAGTCGAAGAACATTGGTTTATTCTCTTGAGCCGCCCGCTTTTGGGCCTCTTCGACGTTGGTCATCCATTCCAGTTCAATCTTGCGCCCATTGGCGGTTCGAGTCGATCCAGATTTCGCCCCAGAGGAGCTTCCTTCTGATGCAATGTCAGGAAGGAGGAACGACTCAACCCATTCGTACACCTGTCCGTGAGGCTTCTGTGCTTCGCCATCGCCGTTCTTGAACAAGCCCGGAAGCAGGTAGAGTCCTAGCGTTATGAAGGTGATGCTGAAGAGCAGGCGCGACACGCCGATCGACTCCGCCGTGCTATGATCGTGAGGTAATCGGTAGACGTTGAGAAGATACAATCCACAGGCGAACGAGAGCGCGATATACACCCCGAGCGCGAGGTCAAACGTCAAGATTTCCGTCTTGCCGCGCGCATAAAGTTCCCCGGCGCGCAGAAACTTGAACGCGGCCGCCAGTTCGAGGAAACCCATCACCACCTTGATGGAGTTCATCCACGAACCGCTGCGCGGCATGGATTTCAGCAGTTTCGGGAAGAGGGCGAGCACGAAGAAGGGCGAGGCGAACGCCAGAGAGAACGCGAGAACGGGTAGGATCCGCGAGATCCAGCCGAGTACGGAGTTGCCCGAAGCCTCCAGGGCGATGAAACCGCCGAACACCGGGCCGACGCAGGCGAAACTGAGGACGCTGAACGTCAAGGCTTGAAAGACGGTGCCGAGCATACCGCCCTTGCCTTCGCGGGAAGAGGTCACGTTTGCCAGACGTGAAGGCAATACGATCTCGTACATGCCGAGCAGGCTGAGGGCGAAGAAGATAAAGATCGCGCCCAGGAGGTAGTTCGTGAGATAATGCGTGCTGATCTTGATGAGCACGCCGAGGAGTGCCACGCCGGCGACCGTTAGCACGAGGACGATGGTCAACGAATACACACATGCATGGACGAGCGCCCCGCCCTCCTTGGCTTCTGACTTCTTCAGGAAGATGCTGACAGTGATCGGAATCATCGGGAAAACGCAGGGCGTCAGGAGCGAGGCGAAACCGCCAAGGATTGCCTTGAGGATGGAGGCGAGGAGGCCGGTTTGCTCAGTCGAAGGAGTGGATGAGGACTTCGTATCACTAGACGGTGTGGGCGCAGTCTCAGGTCTACTCCGCGCTGATGCAGGTATGGAGACAATCTCGGGCTGTGGAACTTTGGTCTGCAATTGCTTCGTCAGATCAGCGGACGGCACGAGAGGCGTTTCGTCGCTCACGGTGAACGGCAGGCGCAAGGTGAAATCGTTCCATCGACAGCCTCTCTTCTCCGAACACTGCTGCGAGTGAATCTTGAGAACGAGTTCTTCGGCGTTGCTTATCGGCGCGTCCGGCTTCAGGTAAACTTCCTGAATCCAAACGAACGGCTTCTCGTGTTCGAAGAGAACGCCTCCGAATTGGCCCTCATCCTTGAACTCGGCCTCACTCTCGAGAATGGGCCACAGCGGCGTGAACCCTTTTCCTTCAAGCGTCAGCGTCCCGAGCTGCGAAACGCTCTGCTCCGAAGTTCGGCGCGTCAACGGATAGGTGTGAAAGGTGGGTTTGGGTGTGCCCATCACCACGATATAGAACGTCGCTCCGCGGCGGAGTTGGAGCTTGCCTTCGGGGGGAGTGAAGCGCGTTCCTGGCGCGATTGATGCCAGATTATAAGGCGAGAACGGGTCTCCCGCGGGCGCGAGGAAGGCTTCAAACTGGATACGATCGTCCTCGGCCTTGACCAGCGCCAGCGGCTCCGCGGCCGGAGAAGCATAGGTGAAGCCGAGGTAGGCGCAGAGCGTAACGGCTGCCAGGCGGCTGAACGAAAGAGGGGAGCTTCGCATCGATAATCCCTTGTCCCTGGAACATGCGTTTCTGCTCTCCGCGAAACGGCAAGCCATCCCTCGGTTTAGGGTTTCAACACCTTCGGCGCTTCGACGCCCTGTAATTTCAGAGTCGAGACGGCCTTTGTCTTCAGGTCCACCACACGGATGCGGTGCGCGTTCGTGTCGGCGACGTAGAGCTTGCCGCCGGCCACGCTCAGGCCGGCCGGCTCAAGGAAGAGTGGTTCCGAAATCCAGCTCTTTGGCTCGCCGCCCAGAAACGTCGTCGCGGTTTGCTTCTCTGGATCGACGACCTTGATTTTGCTGTTGTAAGTGTCAGCGACATAGAGCTTGCCGTCGGCGAACGCCACGCCGAGGGCATGTTGCAGGCGCACGTTTTCACCGACGCCGTCCTTGTCGCCGAACTGAAACAGGTTCAGGCCCTCGACGCCGACGACGGTCTTGACGTCGCCTTCGCCGTTGGCGGGTACGGAGCGGATGGCGCTGGCCTCGCTGTCGGCGACGTAGAGATTTTTTCCGTCCGTCGTCAGACCGCTGGGCTGGGCGAAGCAGGCGCGGCGTAGGCTGCCGTCGCGGATGTGTTCCATCCCATTGCCGGCGTAATGGCTCAGCTCGTCCTTCTTCACGTCCAGAACCCACAGTTGGTGGAAACCAGCCTGGGCGATGAACAGCTGATCGCCGAGGAGCAAGAGATCCCAGGGACTGTTGAGACCGACCTTGCGTGCCGGGCCGCCCTCGCGGCGGTTGCGGCCTTGCTCGCCGGTGCCGGCGGCGGTCGTTACCGTAAGCGCCTTCAGGTCGAGAGCGCGGAGCAGGTGATTCTTGCGGTCGGCGACGTAAAGCGTGTCGCCACGCAGGGCCATGCCTTGCGGGTCGTTGAACTTCGCCTTGTCGAAGGCGCCGTCAACGTTCCCTGGATCGCCGGCCCCGGCGACGGCGATCTTTTTGCCCTGCAAGTCCGTAATAACGATGCGGTGGTGCGTGCTATCGGCGATGAACAGGCGGTTACTCGCGGCGTCGGCCAGCACCTTGCCGGGGAAGAAGAGCGGACTTTCGCCCTTTTCGTTGTTGGCCGAGCCGAAGCGGAGCGGCTTGTCGTTGAGCGTTTTCTTCTCCTTGGCGTCCTTGATGAGTTTGCCTATCGCTTCGTCGAGCGGCTCGAGTAGCCCCTCACCGGAGCCGTGAGCGACGAGGTTGCCCTCCGTGTCGATGAGGTAAAGAGTCGGCCACGATTCGCACTGGTAGGCATCCCACAATGCCCGGTTGGCGTCGTTGACCACGGGGTGAGTGACCTCGTAGCGGAGCACCGCCTTGCGAATGCTGTCGGTGTCCTTCTCGTTCTCGAACTTCGGCGAATGAACGCCGATGACGACCAGCTCGTTCGCGTATTTCTTCTCCAGCTTCGCCAGGTCGGGGATGGTGTGGATGCAGTTGATGCAGCACAGGGTCCAGAAGTCGAGAACCACGACCTTGCCCTTGAGGTCTTTCATGCGCACCGGACCTGCGGTGTTCATCCAGGCGAGACCGCCGTCCAGCTCGGGCGCTTTGACGACCTTGCGCTCTTTCGGCTCGTCGGGCGGCGCGGTACAGCCGGTTCCTTTGTAACCGAGGAACAGGGCAACGAGTGCGGCCAGAACGAGCATCGGGAAACGGAAGGCGCGGGCGGGGGTCCACAAAGACGCGGTCATCAGGCTTCTCCGTCGCGAGGTAGGAACACCGCGGGCACGGCCCCCCTATTGTAAGTGGGACCGGGCTGGTGGGAACAGCAGTTTCGCCGCGCGGCGGCGCGCCTACCAGAGTAGACTCCGAGCGGACGCCCGGCATTCAGCGGCTTGACCGGCTCGCGCCTTCCCTTTAGGCTGAGACGAGGCCGCTTCGGTTACATTCACTAACCCGAATGATTCACCGCAGAGGACGCGGAGGGACGCAGAGGGAATACCAGCAACAGATACCGGCGACGCAAAGTAGGGAGTCAGTGAGTTGCGAAGGCAAATCAATGAACGGTTCTTTGCAACTCGCCGACGACTTTCTTTTTTCTCTGCGAGCCTCTGCGACCTCCGCGGTGAATAGTCCGGACTAATAGTCGTCCTCTTCAGGATATCGCATCATGGCCGCCGATTCGTCGATCACCAGCTCCACGGCGCCAGAGCCGCCCAAGCCAAAACCGGCCCCGGCGGCGAAAGCACTGCTGTCGCCGGAACGGTTCCTGGCGCGCCTGGCCCGACTCGACCGCGTGCTGGTTTTCCTGGTCGTCGTCCTGGCCTTCCTGCTCGCCTCCTTCGTCGCGACGAATAGCGACCTGCTCCAGCAGTTCGCCGTGGGCCGACTCATCGCGCACGGGAACTATCAATTCGGCGTCGATCCCTTCACGTTTACCACCGAAGGAGTCTACTGGGCGAACCACTCCTGGCTGTTCGGGGTGATTGCCTATGGCATTTACTCGATCCCGACGATCGGCGGCACGCTCCTCGTCATTTTGAAGGCGGCGTCTTGCGCGCTGCTCGCCGTGGTGATGATGCGCTCGTCCTGGCGGCCCGGTGAACGTTGGTGGTTGCCGGCGACGCTGACGGGTCTCGCTGTTCTGGCCATGAGTCCACGAATGCTCTTGCAACCGACGTTTGTCTCGTTTCTTTTTCTCGGCTTGACGGTCTGGTTTCTCATTCGCCCGGCACCGCAGGTGCTGCCCGTGTTGCAGACCGCCGAGCGTAAGAAAAAGGGCCGTGCGGCGGGAAGGTCGATCCCGCTGAAGGCTTACTGGCCGCTTCCGATCCTCTGCCTCTTCTGGG
>JBBQPD010000198.1:0-8459 GCA_038331535.1 Gemmatales bacterium
CCGCCAGCGCCAGACCGCCGAGCGTCATCAGGTTGACCGTCTGGTCGCACAGCCACAGGGCGACCAGGGCGCCGACCAGCGCCAGCGGAATGTTCACGACGACGACGATCACGCTCCGCCAGTCGCGCAGAAACAGCAGAACCATCAATCCAGTCAATATCGCGCCCAGCAGCGCCTCGTGTTCGAGACTGGTGATCGAGCGCGTCACCGTCGGCGACTGGTCGAACTCGAAGCTCACCTTGATGTCGGGATCGACGGCGTTCTGCATCTTGCCGAGGTTATCCTTGACGATCTGCACGACGGCCAGCGTCGAAGCCTCGGCGCGCTTGTTCACCGGGATGTAAATGGCCCGCCGGCCGTTGACGAGGGCGTAACTGGTGGCGATGTCGGTCTCGTCCTTGACCTCGGCGACGTGGCCGAGGTAGACGCCGGGCTTGAGGAGGATCTTCTCCAGCTCCTTGGGGTTGGTCACCATCGCGTTGAACGGCACCAGCGGCATCTGGTCGCCGATGCGCATGGCGCCGGCGGGGCTGATCGTGTTGTTGGCGTCGAGGCACTTCACGACCTCGCCGGCCGTGACGCCGTGGACACGGAGTTTGTCGGGGTTGAGGTTCACCGTGATGGCGCGGGCGCTGGCGCCGAACGGCGGCGGGGCGCTGACGCCAGGCAGCGGGGCGAACATGGGACGGACGCGGAACAGCGCCTGATCCTGGATTTGGCCGAGCGTGCGCTCCGGGTTGTCGCTGGAGAAGACGAGGTAGCCGACCGGCACGCTGCCGGTGTCGAAGCGCATGACGAAGGGCGGCACCGTACCCTCCGGCATGAAGGCCCGCGAGCGGTTGACCTGGGTGATCGTCTCCGCCATCGCCTGGGCCATGTCGGTTCCCGGATGGAAATAGAGCTTCATCAGGGACGTGCTCTGGATATTTCGCGATTCAACGTGGTCGATGCCGCCGATGTAGAGGAAGTGGTATTCGTAGTAGTTGGTAAGGAGGCCTTCCATCTGTTCCGGGGACATGCCGCCATAAGGCTGGGCGACGTAGATCACGGGTAGATTCAGTGAAGGAAAAATATCGACCTTCGTGCGCCGCCAGGCGAGCGCGCCGGTGCCGAGAAGGGCGACGACGGCGACCAGGATCGTCACCGGGTGGCGCAGGGCAAAGCGGATCGGGTTCATACGTAAAGGATAAACGAAGAGGATTGCGCCAGAAAGAGAAAATGGCGAACGGGTAGGGGTTACACGGCGTAGAGGGGGTAGGGATGAGACGATTGCCGCTTGCGGCTTCGCGGGGCCTGCCCGCTACGCCGCACGCGGCAACACCGTCTCATCCGCCTTGATTACCCCTGAGACCGGGTTAGAATGGAACCCGGTCGCGCCTCATGATTTGCCTTACCTTCCCGAGTTGTCACCATGACCCTGGCTCCGCCTGTCTCGAATACCAAGTGGATCGGGGCCGCCGTCGTTCTGGCGCTGCTGGTGTTCGGCATCACTTACGGCCTGACGCGCTGGGGTTCGTCCGGCAAGCCGGCGGAGACCGTCATTGAGCAGGACGGTACGGCCGAGCAGCTGAAGCTCTCGTTCGTCACGCAAAAAATGCCGCCGCAAGAGGACGGTGAGTTGATTCCGAAGCCGCCCCTGGACGTGGAGATCGGCAAAGAAGGTTGGGCGGACTACTGGTTCGAGAACAAGAACGAGAAGCCGTTGGCGATCGGCATGCTGAAGACCTCTTGCACCTGCTCGGGGGCGGACCTTTACCTCCTTCCGCCCGGCTCGAAGCTGGCGCCGGGACAGGAGGCCGAGCTGGAGAAGACGGTGAAGCCGATCGCGCTCACCGGGGCGGCCGAAGAGAGTGTAACGATCGGCCCCAAGCAGGTCGGCTGGGTACGGTTGAAGTGGACGGGCGAGCGGAAGCCGGAAAAGCTCGACCTGACGCTGTGGCTGAACGCGCGGGCCGTTGGGCCGTTCCCGAACCTGGAAGCCCGCATGAAGTTCCACGAAGCGCTGAAGGCGGAACCGGGGCTGCCGTTCGACGCGGTCAACGCCTCGAAACTGCCGCGCAAACGGTCGATCGTCTGCTGGTCGGTGACGCGGAAGTCTTTGGCTGTGACTGCCGAGATCACCGGCGGCCGCAAGGGCACGGCCGAGCCACTGGAGCTTGGCACGCCGGAGCCGCTTAGCCCCGCGGAGTGCAAAGAACTGGCCCCGACCGTCAAGGAACAGAACGTGCTGTCGGCGTGTCGCATCCCCCTGACGCTGCGGGCGGAAGCCAAAGACGGCACCCTGGTCGATGCCGGCCCGTTCCGGCGCCGCGTGGAGGTGAGCCTGGAAGGATATGCCGGTGAGCCGCTAGTCGTCGAGGTCTACGGCGCGATCCTGGGCGACGTCAACGTGCTGGGCCTGAGCTCCGGCCGCGTGCAATTTCCGCGGTTCGACTCGAAGAAAGGCTCGACCGTCCGGACGCTGACCTTGAATACCACGACGGGGGCGAGGAAACTGGAGCTTGACCCGCGGACCGCCGACTTCCTGGAAGTCGAATTGTCGCCGGGGAAGACCGAGGCCGCGACGACCTGGACGCTCAAGGTGAGTGTGAAGGAAGGGGCGATGAGTGGCACCTTCCCGCGCGACAAGCCCGAAGAGTATCGCGACAGTGCCGTGTACTTTCGGCCCGTCGGTGATGCGAAAGCCCGCGCGACGCGCATTGCCGTGGAAGGCTCGGCGACCGATTGAGAAAGCCCCGGTTAGGGTGGTCCACTCGCTCCGCGAGTGGAGTACATCAATCGCCCCCACGCGCGGAGCGAGTGGGCCACCCTGATGGCGAACGATCCCGAACGGAGGAAGGTAGTCCATGACGCCGAACGATCAGCCGAATGTGACCGACGGGCCGACGAAGCCCGGCGCCCCTCCGGCGCGGAGTCGAACGTTCAAGCTCGCCGCCCTGGGCCTGGTACTGGTGAGTGCCCTAACTGGACTGGGACTGGCGAACTGCTTGAAAATCCCGCCCTCGCCGCCCGCTCCTCCAGTCGTGCCCGAGGTTAAACTGCCCGCTCATCTCTTCGCGGGTTGGAAGAAACCCGATTTCGTGCTGCTCCTCAGCGGCGAACAGCACGGCTATCTGCTGCCGTGCGGTTGCTCGCGTCCCCAGAAGGGCGGACTGGAGCGGCGCTACAACTTGCTCGAACTGCTGAAGGCGAAGGGCTGGCCGGTCGTCGCCGCCGACCTCGGCGACGTGCCGCAGGTTCAGGGACCGGCCGGGCTGCCGAACATTCAGGGACTCATCAAGTACAAGTATTCGATGGAGTCGCTGAAGCGGATGGACTACACTGCCGCCAGTTTCGGCAAGTACGAATCGCAGCTGACCTTCGACAACATCTTCGGCGAGTGGGCGCTGAACGAAGCGAAGCCGCCTCTCCTCGCGGCCAACTTCGGGGATAAAGCGGGCGCTTACAAGGACATCGTTCATTCGTTGGCCATCAAACCCGTCCCGTCCGCGGGTCTGACCGTCGGCGTCGGCGGCCTCATCGGGCCGATGATCGGTGAAGGCATCGAGCAGAAGGACACGAACCTCGCGTTCGCCGCAGGGTCGAAGACGTTGCCGCGCCTCTTGAAAGAGATGGACGGCAAAAAGGCGGACTTCCGCGTGCTGCTCTTTCATGGCGACACGGTCCACGGCATGAAGGGCCGCAAGCCTGAAGTCAACGAGCTGGTCGAGGCGTTCCCACAGTTCAACGTGATCCTCTGCCTCAGCGAAAGCGACGAGCCGCGTTCCACCCCGATCACGATCGGCAAGACGATGGTCGTGAGCGTCGGCCACAAAGGCCGCTACGTCGGCGTCGTCGGCGTTTGGAAGACCAACAAACCGGCCCAGCCCTACGAGCTGAAGTATCAGCTCGTCGAGTTAGGCGAAGAGTTCCTCACGCCCAAAGGCGCCGCGGCCGATCACAAGGTTCTCGCGCTGATGGAGCAGTACAAGAAGCAGTTGAAGGACGAAAATTATCTCGGCAGGTATCCGCAGGTCAGCCATGCGAACGAAATCGCCGCCGGGAAGGGCGAGGCTCCGCAATACATCAGTTCCGAGAACTGCAAGAGCTGCCACGACGAGGCGTATGCCAAGTGGTTGAAGACGCCACACCACGACGCCTACCAGACACTCGTCAACGCCAAGGAGCCGTCGAATAACCAGTTCGACCCGGAGTGCATCGTCTGCCACACGGTCGGGTTCGGCTACAAGACCGGTTTCCGCGACGCCGTGGCCACGCCGAAGCTGCTCAACGTCGGCTGCGAAAGCTGTCACGGTCCCGGCAGCGAACACCGCGCGGCGGAGCAACTCCTCCAGGCGGGCAAACCCTCGCCGAAGTCCCAAACCTGGCGCGACCTGATGAACCCGTGGCGGACGCCGGACGAGCCGGAAGCTCCCGCGGCACTCAACAGGCGAATTACCCGCGCCGACGGCTTCTGCCAATCGTGTCACGACAAGGACAACGATGTGACGTGGATCCACAAGGCCTTCGAGCGTAAGTGGCTCAAGATCTTCCACTACGAAGAGCGCGACGGTTTCAAGAATCGCAAGAAGTTAATCGAGGACTTCACTCGGCAAGCGGCCGAGCAGAAGAAGGAAGAGGAAGAGAAGAAAAAGGCGAGCGGGGGGCGTTAGCCCCCCGGTGATTCACCGGGGGGCTGACGCCCCCCGCTCGCCGGTACTTACCCCGCACGTCTTCGCCAGGTTGAACAAATCCTGGCCTTTCAGCGCCCCTTCGAGCAGCGCCGGCAGCATCTTCGGCGTGCAGGCGAAGCAAGGGACGCCGACGTTGGCGAAACGCTTCGCCATCTCGCCGTCGAAGCTCGGCACGCCGCTGTCGGCCAGCGCCAGCAGACAGACCGCCCGCACGCCGGACGCCGTCAATTCTTCCATGCGCCGCACCAACTCGCGGCCGTTGCCTCCCTCGTACAAATCGGTGATGAGCAGGAACAGCGTCTTGCGCGGATCGTGGACCAGCCCCTGACAGTAGCCGACGGCGCGGTTGATGTCGGTGCCGCCGCCGAGCTGCACGCCGAAGATGAGATCGACCGGATCGTGACACTTCTCCGTCAGATCGACGACCTCGGTGTCGAAGACGACGACGTGCGTTTCCAGCGCCGGCATGCTGGCGAAGATCGCCCCGGTGACGCCGCCGTAGACGACCGAATCGGCCATCGAGCCGGACTGGTCCATGCAGACGATGACGTTCCACTCGCGCCGCCGATGCTGCCGGGCGAAGAAGTGAAACGTCTCGGGAATAATCACCTTCCGCGCGCGGTCGTAGTTCTTGAGGTTGCGGCGGATGGTGCGCGCCCAGTCCATGTTCGGCAGGCTGCGCATGGGGCTATGACGCGAGCGGTCGAGCGAGCCGCGCACCGCCTGTTCCAGTCCGCCGCGCATGCGCTTGATGATCTCCTCGACGACCTTGCGGACGACCTCGCGGGCCGCGTCCTTGGCGCGGTTCGGGATCAGGTTCTTGAGGGCCATCAGCGTTCCGACCAACTCGACGTTGGGCGTCACCTGCCCGAGCGTTTCCGGCTCGCAGAGCAGTTGTTTCAGCCCCTTCTTCTCGATGGCGTCCTTCTGAATGACGGCGACGACGTCCTGGTTGAAGTAGGAGCGAATGTCGCCCAGCCATTTCGCCAGCCGCGGCGCCGACGCGCCGAGTCCGGCGCTGCGCTGCTTGGGCTTGTCGCCCTCGTCGGCGCCATAGATGGCGCCGAGCGCCTCGTCGAGGTCGGCCTGGCCGCCGTCGAGCAAGGACGAGCGCCCGGACAGCTGGCACAGTCCCTGATCGGCGTGTTTGCCGAGGAGCAAACGCCAGCGCGTGTAGCGGTCGGTGGCCATGAGACGTATCCTCCGTTGTTTAGCTGCCCGTCTCGGACGGGCGCGAGACTCGCGCCCGTCCGAGACGGGCGGCTATTGATCTTCAGGTTGACTGCATCATGTGGCTGAAGACAATCTGAAGATCAAAAGCTGATAGCTGTCAGCTAACAGCTATCAGCTATTTCTCGTACCCAATTGCTGCTGGGTACGAGCGGACGGCCGATTTCCGTGTGGCTGACAACCTGAAGGTCAATAAACGAGCGCTAAATCCCCAGGTCGCCGAGTGCTTCCTGCAATTTCGCCGCCTCTTCATCGCTCAGTTTCACTTCGACGCCGGCCTTCAGCTCCGCGGCGTCGGTCTGCGAAACCTCGACGAGGTTCGACACGACGCGGCGCACCTGGCCCTGCGCAAAGTCGCCGAACGCCCGCCGCAGCGGCACCAACGCCTGGCGGAAGCCGTCCTCGTCCATCTGCTGCACGTAGTCGTCGAGCTGCCGCCACAGGGCGAGGCGGTTGAACAGCGCCTCGCGGTTGTACTGCACCAGACCCTCGAACCACGCCCCGCCGACGTCGGGCGGTACGCCGCGCGAAAGCCGCCGATTCACCTCGCACGACAGCGGCTCTTCCTCAACGCGCGGCAAGATGAGCGACAGCACGAAGCCGGACAGGTAGGCGTTCAGCGAATCGGTGAAGGCGATCGCGTCCAGCTCGCGCTCCCAGCGTGGGCCGTCGATAAGGTCGGGCTGTTCGCGGGCCACGTCTTGCAGTTGCAGGATCGCCGGCCGCACTTGCTCCTTCGCCGTCGCCGCATCGCACAGGCAGGCGTCGCGCACGGCGAGCGTTGCGCGCAGAAAGAGCTGGGCGAGCAGCGGCTTGAGCGGCTCGGCGTCGATGCGGCGCACCGAGCCGTAGCGCACCACCTCGGCCAGAGCGTGGACCGCGCCCGCGAGCTGGACGAAGCCGCTCTCCTCGACCGCCATCGCCTGCAACCGCTTGCGGGCCGCCTCCAGCGCGTCGGCCAAGTGGCAGGCGACGGCTTCCTGCACGACCTGCGCCGCCTCGTCGATGCGCGTCGCCTCGTCCAGGCGCTGCGCGAGTCGTACCGCCGTCGCCATTTCCACGGTGTCGCCGAGCAGCGATCCCTCGACGAGTTGAATCTCGCTCTCCGGCGACCAGCGTACCTTCCAGACTTCTTTCCAGGTCGCCTGATCCTGCTGGGAGTGCTGCTTCTCCGCGAATTTCACGCCGAGAACGCCGAGGCGATGGAAAAAGGTGCTGCGGTTGAGATCCTTGAACGCCGCGTCCTTCGACTTGACGAAGCGGTTCTCACGCAGGTCAAGCTCGAGCGCCTGCTCCTTCTCGGTCTGGTACTTCTCCAGGCTCAGCTCCTCGATGTTGAGGTAAAAATCGTCCTGGATCGACGTGCGGCTCACGCCTTTGGGCAACCGGCCCACGGCGTCGCCGATCTCCAGTTCGGACAACGCCGCCCGAATCGTCTCCGGCTCGCCACGGCCGAACAGGCAGACGGCCGCGGCGCGCAGGTCGCGCAGGCACGGCGCAGAGGAGTCGGACATCGCCGCGAGACTGCGCGCCAGCCGCACCGCCTCGATCACCTCCGCCGCGGAGCGCATTTGTCCGGATTTCCGCAGGGCGTGGCACAACTCGGTGAGGAAGACCGGCGGTAGGCGTTCCGGTTCGCCGGCGCGGCGTTCGTCGTAGAGCCGCTGGAAATAGGCCGGGGCGTGATTGCCGGCGCCGTAGCCCGACTGCGAACTGAGGCGGTAATAGCTGTACGGCATCAACGTCAGGCTGGCGTCGGCCTTCGGCAGTTTCTTCAGCTCCGCGTCGCTCATGGCCGCCAGGTCGGCTGTCAGCGCCGAGGCGTGGAAGGCGCCGCACACTACCAGCACGCGCTCCGGTTTGTGGCCTTTTTGGAGCACTTCGCGGATGCGCCGGCGCATGAACGCCTCGCGAATGAGATTCTCATCCGTCTCGGCCAACTCGCGCAGGCCGCGCAAGCCGCGGCCGAACTCGTAAATCTGGCGGACGTAGGACGCCGGGTCGTCGGTGTGCTCGAAGTGCCGTTCCCACCACGTCTCGTGGTCGGGGTCGCCGCTGATGCGCGCGATCTCCTCCCACGGATCGTCGAGGTAGGCCAGCGTGTGATCGCTCGCCTGCGGTTTCGCGGCTGCGGCGGGAGGCAGTGATTGCGGAGTCTGTCCCTCCGCATTGTCGTCTTTTTCATCCGGAGGCGCGGCGTGATGCAGTTCGAGGAAAACCGTGGCGGGCAGGTCGATGAACTGCACGTCGGCCTTGTGGCGCACGCCCCACGACAGCGCTACCCATTCCGGCGAGTACGACGCCAGCGGATACAGGATCGACCGCACCGGCCGCTGTCGGGTGTAGGCGAGAATGGCGACAGGCGGTTTGGTGTCTTTGTGGGCGAAGTGTTTGACGAGATCGGTGGCGTCGGCCGGTCCCTCGACGAGGACGGCCGTCGGCTTCATGGCTTCGAGGACGGCGTGCAGATGATGCGCCGCCGCGGGAGACAGGTGGCGGACGCCGAAGATGCGACAGAGTGGTTTTGTGCTCACGTCACCGTCGAAGAGGCTGTTC
>JBBQPD010000199.1:0-8454 GCA_038331535.1 Gemmatales bacterium
GCGAAGCTCGAAGAAATGCTGCCGCTGCTGAAAGACGGCGACGTGCGCCGCGGGCAGGCCGTCTTCAACAATCCCAAGGCGGTCTGTGCGTCGTGCCACACCATCGGCTATGTCGGCGGCAAAGTCGGGCCGGACCTGACGCACATCGGCAAGATTCGCTCCGAGCGCGATTTGCTCGAATCGATCGTCTTTCCAAGTGCCAGCTTCGTGCGCAGTTACGAGCCGGTGCTGGTCTACACCAACAAGGGGAAAGCGTTCAACGGCGTGCTGCGGAAGGACACTCCAGACGAAATCGTCCTGGCGATCAACGCGACCGACGAGGTGCGCATCCCGCGCGACGAGATCGAGTCGATGCGGCCGGGCACGGTGTCGATCATGCCCGCCGGGTTGGATCAGCAGTTGACGCCGCGCGAACTGGCGGATTTGGTGACGTTTCTCAAGGCGTGTCAGTAGATGGTTTCATAACTATGGCGAGGGGGGCCGTCAGGCCCCCGGTGACTCACCGGGAGCCTGACGGCCCCCGCTCGCCGGTAGTGTAACTGCGGCTAAACGTAGCTTGCTCGCCCCGCGCGTGGTATCATCGACGGGTAGGATCGTCGTCACGGTTTCGAGCGGCACCATGAAACCTCCCGCACTTCAACGGCCTTCGGCAACGCTGCTCGTCGCCATTCGTAAAATGTCGGGCGACGAACTCGACGAACTTGTCGGTCGATTCGTCTTACATGGGGATGCCGCTCGCGCCCGCGGTGCTTCCAGCAGCTGGGACGGCGCGCGGCGCGTGACCAAGGCGTTGACGGCGCAGGGCTGCGACGTGGTCGCGCGCCTCAGCGCCGGCAAGTGTCTCTGCCGGGTGTCGAAGGAAGAAGGACCGAAGGGCGCGACCCGCGAGCTGGCCACCGCGGAAGCCGCCACGTTTCCTGAGGCGCTCGCCCGCGCCGCCCTGCTCGCCTGCCTGGAGATGCCGGGCAGCTGATTCGCTGTTCGCTCTGTCGGAGACCCGTGTCATGACAGCCCGGCGCGCCGTCCCCCTTTGCGTGGTTCTCCTCGCCCTGGCGCCTTTCGGCGGCCGGGCCGTCGAGCCGGACCCCGAAGTGGCCTACGCCGAGCAGATCCTCAAGGAAGCCGGTGTCGCCAGCGATGGCGCCGGCTTGCTGGCGTATTTCAAGGCGCGCACGCTCTCGCAGGCCGACCTCGACCGGCTGGCGGCCACGGTCCGCAAGCTCGGCGACAACGACTTCGAGACGCGCGAGAAGGCGAGTCATGACCTCGTCGCCGCCGGCCGGCCGGCGAAACATTTTCTCAAGACCGGTCTCGCCGATTCCGATCCGGAAATCGCCCGCCGCGCGCGCCAGTGTCTGGATGAGATCGAGGCGACTCCCACGGCCTCGATCATGCGCTCCGCCGCCTACGTGCTGGGCGATCGCCGGCCGCCTGGCGCCGCCGCGACGTTGCTCGCCTACCTGCCCTGCAATGACGAGGAAACGGTCGAAGAGGCGCTCTACGCCGCCTTGCGCGCGACCGGCCTGCGCGACGGCAAGCCCGATCCGGCCGTGACCGCGGCGTTGACCGACAAGCTCGCCATCCGGCGGGCGGCGGCCGCGCATGTCCAGGGACGAGCCAAGGCTGCGGAAGACCGCCGCGCCGTCGCCCGCCTGTTTGCCGACGTTGATGCCCGCGTGCGCTTCGAGGCCGCCGCCGCCCTGACGCGCTCCGGCGAGAAGTCGGCGGTTCCCGTCGTCATCGCGCAGTTGACCGACGCACCGCAGTCCATCTCCTGGCAGGCCGAGGAATTGCTCGCTCGCATCGGCGGCGAGGACGCCCCTGCCTTTGCTCTTGGCCCGACGGAGGACGAACATCGCCAGGCCCGCGCTGCCTGGGAAAAGTGGTGGTCGGCCAAGGGCGACAAAATCGATCTCGCCAAGCTGCAAACCGAAGAGCCGTTGCTCGGCCTGACCGTGGTCAGCGAGTACGACGGCCACGCCCAGGGCGGCCGGGTCTACGAGCTGGGCAAGGACGGCAAGGAACGCTGGTCCATCCCCGGCCTAAATGGGCCGAACGACGTGCAGCCGTTGCCGGGCGGGCGCGTGCTCATCGCCGAGCGCAATGCCAACCGCGTCAGCGAGCGCGACCGCAAGGGCAACATCATCTGGCAGATCAACGACCAGCAAAGCCCCGTCGCCTGTCAACGCCTACCCGGCGGCAATACGCTCATCGCCACCTTCGGCGAGCTGTACGAAGTGACGCCGGACAAGAAAAAGGTCCAGGGTCACTCGCTGCCGGGAAGTTACCGCCACGCCGTGCGGCTGCGCAACGGCCACATCCTCTTCATCACGAGCGACGGCCATGTGACCGAGCTGGACGAGAAGTGGGCACAAATTCGGACAGTCCAGCCGCAAATGTACGCCGGCGGCGCGGGCTACTGGGCCAGCGTCGAACTGCTGCCCAACGGCCGGTTGCTGCTCGCGCTCGGCGGCCAGAGCCGGGTCGTCGAGATCGACTGGCAGGGTAAGATCCTGTGGGAACTCACGAAGGACAACTGCGTCTTCGCCACGCGCTTGCCGAACGGCAACACCCTGGTGTCCTGTTTCGAGAGCCGCGTTCTCGACGAAGTGGACCGCACCGGGCGCGTGGTGAGCAAGACGAAGCTGGAAGGTCGGCCGTTCACGGTGCGGCGCTACTAAGAGCAAGTTGAGAAGGTGTGGTTTTTTACGAGCCGCGACCGTTAGGGAGCGGATTTCGCAGCGTATCGCCAACGCTCCCTGACGGTCGCGGCTCGTAAAACCTAAGAATCGCTAGCAGAATGAGTGAGTGCCGCGAGCCGAGCGGTACCCAGTCCGGCTCGGCTCGCCGGACCTACTTTTATTTTGCAACAGGCTCGGAAGTCTTTCCTGACCCCTGGCGCCAGGGGTTTGTTTCGGCACCACGAGAGGTGTGTGCGTCATGCGAACTGCGTTGCCCGTACTCTTCCTGTTCCTCTGCTTGCTGGCCCTCTCCGGCGGCGCCGAGCCGGCCAAGCCCGCGGAACCTGACGCCGAGCTGCTGTACGCCGAGAAGGTGCTGAAAGAGGCGAACGTTTCCCCCGATGGTCCGGGGCTGCTCGCGTTCTTCCGGGCGCGGACGCTGACGCAGGCCGAACAGGACCGCCTGGCCGGCGCCATTAACAACCTCGGCGACGACAGCTTCGAGGTGCGCGAGAAAGCCAGCGCCGACCTCACCGCCGCGGGACGACTCGCCCTCGCCTATCTCAAGCCGGCGCTGGAGGCGAAGGACATCGAAATCGTCTGCCGGGCGCGGCGCTGCATCGACGAAATCAGCCGCGTCCAGGATAGCTCGCTCATTCCCGCCGCGGCGCGCGTGATTGGGGTCAAACGCCCCGACGGCGCGACGGAGGCGCTGCTCGCCTGCCTCCCCTGGCTGGATGACGAATCGACGCATGAAGCGGTGTTCCAGGCGCTGACCCTCACCGGGCTGAAGGACGGCGCCGCCGTGCCCGCGCTGACGGCGGCAGCGAAAGATAAAGACCCGACACGACGCGCCGCCGCGGCGTTTGTCCTCGGCCGCGGCAACGTCGAAACCCGCCGGGCCGCGACGCCGCTGCTGGCCGACGCCGATCCCAAGGTTCGATTTCAGGCCGCCTCGGCCCTTCTGCGCGCCGGGCATCCTGGAGCCGTGCCGGCATTGCTCGCCCTGCTGACTGACTCCCCCACCGTCGTGGCCTGGCAGGCCGAAGACATGCTCTGCCGGCTGGGCGGCGACAAGGCGCCGGTCGTGTCCATCGGCCCCGGCACCGAGGCGGAACGCCGTAAAGCCCGCGACACCTGGGAAGCGTGGTGGAAGGAGAATGGCGACAAAATCGATCTCGCCAAGGTCAATCTCGACGAAGTCGCCATGACCGGCACCGTCGTCGCGGAGCTGGGCGGCAAGGTGTGGGAGATCGGCCCCGACATGAAGCCGCGCTGGGAGTTCAGCGGGGCCAATTCGCCGATCGACGCCCGCTTGCTCCCCGGCGGCAGAGTGCTGGTCGCCGAGCATGGCGGCCAGCGCGTCACCGAGCGCGACCGCAAGGGCAACATCCTGTGGGAGCACAAGGTGACGAGTCAACCGGTCGTTTGCCAGCGCCTGCCCAACGGCAACACGTTCATCGCCACCTATCAGGAGCTGCTGGAGGTGACGCCGGACAAGAAGGTTCTCTACACGCACAAATCGCTGAACGGCATGATCTACCACGCCGAGAAGCTGCGCGACGGCCGCTTTATCTATGTCACCAGCAACAGTAGCATCGTCGAGCTGGATCCCACCGGTAAGCAGACGCGGACCGTGAGCACCAACGCCGCCGGCAACACCTCGGGTTGGGCGAGCGTGGAACGGCTGGCGAACGGCAACTACCTGGTCGCACTCTACTCGAACAGCAAGGTCGCGGAGCTGGACCCCGCAGGCAAGGTGGTGTCCTCGTTCACGGCCCCGCAACCCGGCCACGCCTCGCGCCTGCGCAACGGCAACACGCTGGTGGCGAACATCGAAGGGCGCACCGTGGTCGAGTACGATCGCGACGGCAAAGCGGTGTGGACGGTACAATCTCCGGGCCGGCCGTTCCATGCGTGGCGGCGGTGAGAATGAGATACGGCTCTACTATTTCTCAATCCGAAGAAGCAAGGAAAAGCCTTTGCTTGCTGTGCAACCGATCAAACACACGCCGGCGACCGGCCGACGAGATACTGTTCCGAATCAAGCACGACTTGCGGAACGGCGTCTTTTAAGGATCCGCCAGCCAGGCGATGCTGGTGGTAGACGGTCAAGACGAGGGACACCAAATCCGAGAGCGTACCCGGTACTTCATAAGTGACGAAGCCGTCGGCTGGAAAAACAGCAACCCACCGCTCCGAGGACCAGATCAGAGAGCAGGCGTCGTCGGACAGTTTGATGTCACCTTCCAACTCTCGAACCGTCGCCGCGATCCAGAGTGAATGCGGATTGTTACTGAAGACGTGAAGCCCTTCGGCCTCCAGAGCCACTTTGGCGTCGAGAGTTGTAACCAACATGTCTGGCCTCCTTCACTTGCGGCGATCCGGAAAGACGGCATTGTTCAGGGTCCACTGCCAGTGTTCCAAGAAATCGCTCAACTTCATCGTCGCCTGGGTTCCGGTATCTGAACCCGGCCCCGACATACCCCAGGGATCCCGCACATGAACAATCGCGCCCGTCAACTCATCGACGATCACGGCATGCTTCGTTCCGCGAAGTGTTTTTAATGAAGCAATCCAGGGGTCTCTCCCGAACAAGACGGCGGCGGCTTCTGGATTCACCGCGCCGCCGGAATATCTCAACCGCGGATGGAGTGCGTCCAAGGCGGCCGCGGTTGCTGCCGAAGTCGTACCGAATCCTTCGAGCAATCCAATTCGGTCTATCAACTCCTGCTCGGTCGCGAAAACACCCGCGTCTATCAGTAGCTGCCGCGCACACGCAACCTGGCAGGAATGCGAATGCTCCTGATTGACCATGTTTCGGGTGGGTTCTTCCGACAGATATCGGATCCCACCACCCATGCCAGCCTGTTCGGCGTCTACGGTTTCCATGCATCGTATGAGTGACGGGCCGACCGGTCCGAAAATAAGTCGATAATGCGAAGCTCGACCGCTTGATCGTACCATCGACGCGATTGAGCCACAAGTCGTTCTAACAAGGACATGGCAAACTGCCTGACCTGAGCGAATTCTCAGCGCAAGTTCTCTCTGGTCGCGAGTCTTCATCCCGGGGAAGGGTGTCGGAGGATTATCAGAAAGGATCTCGCATGACTCGTTCGTTGCCTCTCGTGGCCCTGTTCCTCGCGGTAGGGCCGGTTTCCGCCCACGGACTGCTCATCCCGGACGACAAGGCGGTCCCGCCGCTGGCGATGCTTCGCCACGAGGTGACCGTCGCCATCGAAGATCAGGTCGCCGTCACCCGCGTCGAACAGACGTTTCGCAATCACACCGCGCGCGACCTGGAAGCGACGTATCTCTTTCCCGTGCCCAGGGGGGCCAGCGTCACCAAGCTCAGCATGTGGATCAACGACAAGGAAGTACCCGGCGAACTCGTCGAGGCGGCGAAGGCGCGCGAGATTTACACCACCATCGTGCGGCGGACGCAGGATCCGGCCCTGTTGGAATACGTCGGTAACGATCTGCTGAGCCTGCGCGTCTTTCCGGTGCCGGCCGAGAAGGATCAGAAGATTGCCATCTGCTTCACGTCGGTCGCCGGGCGCGAAGGCGGAGTTATCGAGTATATTTATCCGCTGAAGACCGATGGCAAGGCGACGCGGACGCTGGAGAAGTTCTCGCTGGAGCTGTCGCTGAAATCGCAGACGGCCGTGCAGAGCATTTACAGCCCCACGCACGCCGTCGTGGTTGAGCGCAAGAACGACCGCGAGGCGAAGGCGGTGTTCCAGCAACAACAGGCGCTGCTCGACAAGGATTTCCGGCTGCTGTACACCTTCGGCCAGAAGGACGTCGGGCTGACGGCTCTGGTGCATCGGCCCGCGGCGGACGAGGACGGACACTTCCTGCTGATGCTGTCGCCGCGCGCGGAGTGGGGCAAGGACTCGGCCATCGGCCGCGACGTGGTCTTCGTGCTGGACACGTCCGGCAGCATGGCCGGCGAAAAGATCGTACAGGCACAGAAGGCGTTGACCCTCTGCCTCGGCAGTCTCACGTCCCACGATCGCTTCGCGCTGCTCAACTTCGCCACGACGGTGAATCATTTTCAAAGCGGCCTGGTCGAGGCCGGCAAGGAGCAGCGCGAGCGCGGCATTCGCTGGGTGCGCGACCTGCGCGCCACCGGCGGCACCGCGATCAACGAAGCCCTGCTCGCGGCCCTGGAGTTGCGGCCGCGCGACGATAGCCGGCCGTTCACCGTCGTCTTCTTCACCGACGGCGAGCCGACGGTCGGCGAAACGAAACCGGAGGTTATCGTCCGCAACGTCATGGCCAGGAACACAACCAACACGCGCATCTTCACCTTCGGCGTCGGCGACGACGTCAACGCGACGCTGCTCGACCAGTTGGCCGGGCGAACGTGTGCAGCCAGCACCTACGTTCGGCCGCACGAGGACATCGAGGTCAAGACCAGCGGCCTGTGGGACAAGATCAGCCAACCGGTCCTCGTCGATCTGAAGCTGTCGGCGAGCCAGAATGTGCAACTGAACGAGATGTACCCCACGCGCCTGCCCGACCTCTTCCACGGCGGACAGGTGCTCGTTCTGGGACGGTACAAGGGCGACGGCCGGGCGACGATCACGCTCGAAGGCTCCGTCGGCCGGGAGCGGCGCGCGTTCACCTACGAAGTCGAATTCCCCGCCAAGAGCGGCGAGGAGCAGGCGTTCGTCGAGAATCTGTGGGCGCGCCGCAAGATCGGCTACCTGCTCGACCAGATTCGGGCCAACGGCGAGAACAAGGAGCTGGTTCAGGAAGTGGTGGCGATCGCCAAGCGACATGGGATCGCCACGCCGTACACCAGTTATCTCATCGTGCCCGACGCGCCGATGCGCATCACCGCGACGGGCTTGCCGAAAACTGCTCCTGCTCCCGTAAAGGCGGTTGTCCCGCCGCCGCAACGACCTGACGTCCGCCTGGTGCAACCGTCGGGGCAGATCGGGCAGATCGGACAGTTCGGCCAGTTCGGAGCCATCGGCGGCAGCGGCCAGATCGGTGGACAATTCGGCCAGTTCGGCGGTCAACTCGGCGGACTCAGCGGCCAGTTCGGCGGCCAACTCGGCGGCCAGATTGGCGGTCAGTTCGGTCAGTTCGGCCAGCTGGGCTTCAACGGTACGGTCGTGCCCGGCCAGAGCGTGACGGGCTGGGCGCGGAAGGTGCAGACGAAGCCGGGAGAACTATCGAAGAACCGCGGCGATCTCGAAGAAGAACGCCTCAAAGAGGGAGACAGCGACCTCAAAATCCTGATCGAGGCGCGCAGCAAGAAGGCGGCCTACGATCAGGCCTTCGCCGCCCTGGCGCGGAAGCAACAGCTGGCGGTCCAGACCGGTTCCCTCGGGGTGGACCTGTCCATCGACTCGAACAAGTTGAGCAACGCCCAGCGGTTGACGCTCTCCCCCCTGCACCGGGTGGCGGGGCGCATCTGCCTGGAAATCGGCGGCGTCTGGATTGACGAGGACTACGACGCGAAAATGCAGACGGTCATCGTCAAGGCGATGAGCGACGCCTACTTCGCGCTGCTGGAAAGTCACCCGGAGCTGAGCGAGGTGTTCCAGCTGGGCAATTACGTCATCTGGATCACGCCAAGTAAAACGGCGCTGGTCATCGATCTGGGTGAGGGGAAAGAAACGCTGACGAAGGCGGAGATCGACGGGATGTTTGTCATGAAGAAATAGCATTCGTCTGACGCAACGAGCCGCGAAACTAACTGATCGCGTTTTAAAAAGAGCGACCATAACGGAGCCGCTCAGAAAACGGACCAAGGCGC
>JBBQPD010000200.1:0-8451 GCA_038331535.1 Gemmatales bacterium
AGGCTACCGGCTCATCGAACCGCTCGGACGCGGTGGCTTCGGCGAAGTCTGGAAATGCGAAGCGCCGGGCGGCATGATCAAGGCGATCAAGGCCGTCAACGGCAACGACGGCAACGGCCAGCTCGCGCTTCAGGAACGAACGGCCCTCGACAGGGTCCGGCTGCTCCGACACCCGTTCATCCTTTCGCTCGAGCAAGTGAAAGAGATCGACGGCGTCTTGCTGATTATCATGGAGCTGGCCGACAAGAACCTCCAGGTCCATCATGCCGAGGCCCGCGCGCGCGGACAGGCCGGCGTGCCGCGCGTCGAACTCCTCGAGCTGTTGAATGAAGCAGCCGAGGCGCTCGATTGGATGAACTTCGAGCACGGCCTGCAACATCTCGATATCAAGCCGCAAAACCTGTTCCTCGTCAGCAATCATCTCAAGGTCGCCGACTTCGGCCTCGTTCAAACGGTCATGGACAAGAACGGGCCTTCGCCGTACCGGCAAGGCGGCGCGACGCCGCTGTACTCGCCGCCGGAAATCCTGCGCGGCAGCGTCAGCGCCCAGAGCGACCAGTACAGTCTCGCCATCGTCTTCCAGCAGATGTTGACCGGCTCGGTTCCCTTTTTCTCCCGCGATGCGCATCACCTGATGATGCAGCACCTCTCGGCGGAACCGGACGTCAGCGGCCTGCCGCCGAAAGACCGGTCGATCATTACCCGCGCCCTCTCCAAAGATCCCGAGCAGCGATTTTCTTCCTGTCTGGAACTGCTGCAACAGCTGAGCGAGAGCACGGAACGACGGGATACGCGCGTTCTTCGTCTGCTCAAGAAAGAGAAGCCGAGTCCGGAACCGGGAGTGGACACGACGCGCGTCGTGAACGAATTGGCCCAGGCCGCGCCGCAGGACAGCGCGGTGTCGGCTAGCCGCGTCCTGACTCCCGACGGTGCCCGGATGCAGTCCGGGCCGGATCGGGACGCCTCGCTATGCGGCTCCCGCTTCATCCCACCCGGCCTGGAGGTCAAGCCCCTCAGCATCCCGGGATTGAAGCTGGAAAAGTGCCTGGGTCAAAACGCGCTGGGCGAATACTGGCTGGCGCGCGACGTGGAGAATCGAGATTTTCGCGCGTTGTGCTTGCACCAGAGTCTCGGCGCCGAGGAGCCGTTGTTCCGGCGACTGCGGGCCATTCAGCACCCGTCGCTGCCGCCTTGCCGTGCCCTGCGCACCTCGTCCGACCGCATCGCACTCGTCAATTACTTTTACCAGGGATCGCTGCGCGATCGCTTCGAGGCGTGCCGAGCCGCGGGCTTGCCCGGCATTCCACGCGTTGAATTGCTGGGCTATCTGCGCGGGGCGGCCGAGGCGCTGGACGTGTTGCACGGACATTGGAAGGTTCCGCACCTGGGGTTAAACCCGCGAAACTTCCTGCTCGAGCGCGGCCGTGCGTGGCTGGCGGATTACGGTCTCGTGCAGCTGCTCTGCGTGCAAGGAGGGCAGTCCGCCGCCCTCGTCAACCCGCGCTTTTCCGCTCCCGAATTGACAACCGGGACGCCTGGCCCCGCCGCCGATCAGTATTCCCTCGCCCTGATCTACGCCGAGATGCTCTCCGGCTATCACCCGCAGAACGTGCGCCGCGGCAGCAAGTCCGGGCAGATTCGCCGGTCGGGCTTGGTCCGCCCACCCGATGCGTCAGCGGCCGCGGCGAAAATCGACCTGGACATGGTCATCGCTTCCGACCGGCCCATCCTCGCGCGCGCCCTGGACTTCGATCCCGAGCAGCGCTACCCGACATGCCGCGCCCTGGTCGCGGCCCTGGAAACGGCGATCCACGATCAGGCGCGGTTCGACCTATCCAGCGCCGCTCCGCGCGTCATTACCGCGGCCGAGCTGCTCGGCGAAGAACCGCCGCCCGGTCTCGTCGTACCGGGCATCGGCCAACTTCTTGCCGACCTCGCCATCCGCGCCGATTTCCGCGTGATCGCCGGTTGCACTCAGAACGCCCGCTACTTCTTCCACCGGGAAGGGTTCTGGGAATACGCCTGTCCGATCCAGGTCTTCCCCAACGGCCTCCGGTTAAAGCTAGAAGGGTTCCGACAATTCTGGGGTGCGCGCCCGGTGCATCAGACCGACTGGCTGGCCGTCTTTCAGATGGAATTGCCTCCGGGCGAAACCGGCGCGCGCCGCGACGAACGGCCGGTCGTCGTTGAAGTGCGCGTCCAGGTGCAACCGCTCCAGGGCAAGACCGCAGGCATGACCGAGGCGCGCATCAGTGTCCGCCCCGTTTGGGAGCGCGGGCCGAAGGTGGCCCACGCCCTGGAACGACTCGGCCCGAAAGTTTTCGACAGTATTCGCTCGTACTTGCAGGTCAATCCGGAACAGCGCTTTGAGCAGCGCTATCCCTTCTCTCACCCGGTCCGCGTCTTCCCGCTGCGCGGCGGTTGCGACGTCGGCGAGCCGATCGACGCCATCTCGCGCGACATCTCGCGGTCGGGCGTCTGCTTCCAGACGGACGCCGCCCCCAGTACGGATCAGGTTTATCTGAACTGGAACAAGATCGGCCGCCTGGCTCCGTTCGCCGTCCTCGCCCGCGTCCTGCGCACGCAAAAAGTACGCGGCGGCGCCTTCGAAGTCGGGGCGGTCTTTCACGGCGGATTGCCCTGAGGAACGGGCGACGCGAGCTGTTCGAGCTGATCGAGCTGCTGGCGGTGACCCAGGGCGATGAGCGTGTCGCCGGCCTCCATGAACGCATCGCCGGGCGGATTGAATAGCATGTGCCCGGCCGCCTTCTTGATGGCGACGATGATTACGCCGAATTCTTGCCGCACCCGGCTGGCGCTGAGGGTGGCGTGGTCGAGCGGGCTGCCGGCTCCGACGCGCGTCTCCTCGATCTGTAAATCCAGGTGTTCGGTGCGTGTCGCCAGCTCGATGAAATCGACGACGGCGGGACGCAGCACAGCCTGGGCCACGCGAAAGCCGCCGATCGCGTAGGGGGAGACCACCCGATCCGCGCCCGCGCGCCGCAGTTTCTTCTCCGCCACATCCCCCTCTGCCCGCGCGACGATGAACACGCTGGGGCTGAGCAAGCGGGCGGTCATCGTGATGTACAGGTTGTCGGCGTCCGATGCCGCCACGACGACGACGGCCCTGGCGCGTTCGACGCCGGCCTGTTTGAGCGTCTCGTCCGAGGTCGCGTCGCCGACAAGGGCGATACCGTTGGGCATGTTAAAGTCCTGTATCGCCTCGGACTTTCGGTCGATGAGGACGAACGGCAGTTTCTGTTGAGAGAATTCGCGACAGACGTGCTTCCCCATGCGGCCGTACCCGCAGACGATCAGGTGGTTCGTCAGGCCCGCCAGTTTGCGTTCCATTCTTTTCCTCTCGAACAGCCCTTGAAACTCGCCGCTGACGATGATGCGTATCATCTCGGTGGCCGAATAGAACACGGAAAAGACGCCGCCGATCAACAGAAAGATGGTGAATATTCGTCCCGAAGTGTGCAGGAGATGCACTTCTCCATACCCGACCGTCGTCAAGGTGATGACCGTCATGTACAGGGCGTCGAAGAGGCTGTAATCCGGCTCGAGGATCCAGTAGCCGAGCGTCCCCGCCACGACGAGTGCCGCCGGCACGAGGGCAAGCAGCAAGTAGCGGCGCGGCAGCGAAATCATGAGAACCCCATATCCGGGAGAGGCGACACCACGACTCGTTCCCAAGCCCCTCGTTCGCCAGCGAAGCTTGGGAACGAGGGGACGAAGAGCCTATCCTCTCGTCAGTTTTTCCCGCGCACCACGCAACACTTCGAGCAGATGGTTCCGCTGTTGTTCGGTCTCACAGCGCGCCTCCCGAACCACCCAGTCGAGCGTTCGATCGAGGATCGCCAGCAGTGGCGTCACCGATTCCGGCGGCGAAGACAAAGGCTTTCCCTCCATTTCGAGATAAATAGGGGAGGTGTGCGCGTAGACACACTGACCATCGGGCAGCCGGTCTTTCGCCCAGCAGCGCGCCGCCAGCCAGGCGGTTTCGGTTGGGGCTAGCTCGACTTCGAGGAGGGCATACTGCCGATTGCCGGACGCCTGTTTCGACGCGACGATCGAGCCATTGAGGAGCAGTTCCACGCGGTCGAACCCCGCGGTCCCGCGCGCCTCGATGCGCACGGGAATTCTTCTCCCCTGGGGAAGTAGTTTCAGAACGGCGCCAGGGCCAGAGCCGTCCGCCGTCAGCGTCAGGAGGGGGCCGTTGGTGACAAACGTCCGTCCGGCCTTCACGGCGTCGATCCAGGCCGCGTATCCCATCGTCTGGCCGTCTGGCAGATGAGCGTAGGTACGGACCGCTCCGAGGGCGATCGCGTTGCTGTCCTTGCCGCTGCCTCCGACGAGAGGAACGTGCATTCCACAGTCGAGCAGGCGATACCAGTCGCCCAACACTTCCGGCTCTGGATCGTCGAAAAAGCTCACCTCGAAGGCGTCGATCTTGCCGAGCAACAGGGCGGCCAGCGCCTCCCCTTGCGGCGTGTCGGTCTGCAAGCGCGGCGTGTGCGGCCAGACGACCAGGCCGCGCTTGCGGTGGCACTGATCGCACCAGTCGGCGACAGACCAGTCGTCAAGTCCCTCCGGTGCGCCGAAGCGTAGCGGGAAGACGGGTCGGTGCGAATCCAGCAGGGCAACCGTGCCGAGGAAGGAATGGACGTTGAGCGTGTTCACGGCAACGAGATAGCCGGGCGTCTCCAGGCACGCTTTGGTCCCACTGAAGGCGTTTAAGTTCGAGATCGCGCCGGGGACGCCTTGAAACGCCGCTCGTTCGAAGGCCAACAGATTCACGACGGCGAGGTCTTCGGCGGCCCCTTCCAGCAAGGCGGCGTGCGGCGTGAGGTAGAGACAGCGCGTGTCGCCGGAATACCAGCCTTCGGCGTGAAGATCGATCCAGCGTTCGACCGCGAAGCGGAGCGAAATCTTCCCCGGTCCGAGCGTCACTTCGCGCCTCAATGGCGAGTATTCCGGCCCTTTATACACTTCGACCGTGATTGGTCCTGGAGGCAGCCGCACTTCACCGGCGCCGTCGATATACGCGAAACGACTCGTCCCAATTCGTACCTGTCCGCCGACGTCCATGCCGGGGCCGGTGCTGAAGTCTGCGAGTCGGCCGAACGGCATGTGCAGGCCGCCGGAAGCATCGAGGAAGCGCGCCCGGACCGGCGTCGGCTTGCCTGTGGCGGCGTCGGTAATCCGAACGTGAACGGTCAACATGGAGTTTAGCGGTAGGAGGCGCCGGCGCGGCCGAGGATGGCCGTGAAAGCGGCGACGGCTTTCGGAAACAACTCTGGGCCGGTGACGCCGCCGGTCGGCCCGCCGCCGAGAAGGTGCGGCTCCAGCGTGGCGAAACCGTCGTAGCTCATCGCCACCGCCTCGGCAATCGCTTCGGGTATCCGGCCCTGCCCCTCGCCGGCGAGACTGCCGTGCGTCTCACCCGCTTTCCAGTCTTTGATGTGGAAGTGGCTCGTCCACGATTTCGTCAGCTGCCAGCCTTGCCAGGGATCGTAGCCGCAAAAGACGTAGTTCGCCGCGTCGTACACGCCGCGGAGACTCGGACTGTTGATCGATTCGAGCAGATCGACGACGCGCTTCGGGTCGTCGCCGTAGATGTTGTGTTCGTTCTCGTGCAACAGGCGAACGCCGGCCTTCTCCGCGCGGCGCACCTTTTCTCCCATGCGCGCCAGAACCTCGCCGCGCCACGGCTCCCAGGTCGTTCCCTCGGGCTTGTAGTAACTGAAGACGCGGATGTTGGGTGTGTCGAAGACCTTGCACAACTCGATCGCCCGCTCGAAGCGTTTCAGGTGCGGCTCGAACGGCTGATCGAGCTTGACCTTGCCGATCGGCGAGCCGATGGCGCTCAGGCGCATACCGTTCTTGTCGAGCAACGACTTGAACTCTGCAATCTGCAGGTCCGTCAGGTCGAGGACGTTGGTCTTGTGAATCGAGCGGAACTCGATGTGCTTGACGCCGCAACGGGCGAGAACGTCGATCTGCTCTTGTGGATCGGGAGAGATTTCGTCGGCGAAGGCGCTGAGGATGAACATCGCTGTCGTCCGTTGTTTTTCTGTACGCGCTCAGCCCGAATTATTCACCGCAGAGGACGCAGAGGATCGCGGAGGGGAAAAAAACAAAGAGGCCACTCGTTGCGCTTGTCCGTCCCTGATTTCGTTCAGAACACTGTGACTTCGGAGGTCGCCTGAATTTCTTGCTCGTATTTCCTCTGCGTCCCTCTGCGTTCTCTGCGGTGAATACTCCGGGTCAGGAAGCCTGGTCGGGGGTTTGCGTTTTACCCGGTTGCCACAGGACGTCGTCCTGTCCGTTCTTGTTGTAGACGCGGGCCAGCACAAAGAGCAGGTCTGACAGCCGATTCAGGTAGATGACGACCTGCGCGTTGACCGATTCGTGGTGCGACAGCGCGACCACGTCGCGCTCGGCTCGACGACAAACAGTGCGGGCGAGATGACACCAGGCCGCGGCTGGCTGTCCTCCCGGCAGTACGAAGCTGGTCAGCGGTTTCAGGTTCGCATTGAGGCGATCGATGGCTGCCTCCAATCGCACGGCTTGCTCCGGGCGCACGCGCAGACGAGAGTCCGGCACGGCGTCGACTGAAGGGGGTACGCACAGATCGGCCCCCACGTCGAACAGATCGTTCTGGACGCCGCGCAGCAACTCGGCTTCGGTCTGGTGCGGATCGGAGACAAGCAACAGTCCGAGAACGGCGTTCAACTCATCGACGCTACCGTAGGCGGTCACGCGAGGATGGTCCTTGGGCACACGTTTCCCGTCGCCGAGAGCGGTCTCGCCGTCGTCTCCGGTTTTCGTGTAGATGCGCGAAAGATAGACCATCGCGATGCCTCGGTTTGGGACGAAGGAGAATCGGAGTCGAGAAGTACAAAACCCCGATCAAGCCATCGAGGCTGTGACCGGGGCCGGAGATTTGGCATCAAGGCGGAGGAGCGATCAGCAAGACCGCATTTTGCGAAGTACCTGGCGGACGCGCTGTTTGGCTCGACGAGTTTGTCGTTCGCGCTTGCGCTGTTCGCGTTTGAACCGCTGGACTGCCGCCACAAACTGTGAGGTTTCCGGCGCGCCAAATAACATGGCGACGATCTCCTTTCAGTCGCGCTCGGCCCGGATTACGCGGGCATCCATGCGGTGTCGGATCGGTCCGGTGAGCTGGTCGTGGCACAGGCGATCAGAACGGCCGTTGCGGCGCTGACTCTGGCGGCCCTGTGTGAGTGCGAACCTTCATGGTTTTCTCTCATTCAACTTATGCGCCGGTCGATCGACTCTGTCAAGAAAGATCTGCCCAAATTGCTCACTCCTGAAGAAAGCGACCGCGCACTGAGCCGTCGCCCTGCGGCCTGAAGGGCCGCTTCCGTCAGCCCAGGCCGAGAGCCTGGGGAGGGTTGTTCAGCGGCCTGTCCAACGCCTCCATCCTGCGTTCGGAGCTCCGCCGTCTCTTTCGCTGGCTCAAGGACAAGGGTGTTACCGCCATCATCACCGGCGAGCGCGGAGGTGGTTCGCTGACACGCCACGACCTGGAAGAGTACGTCTCCGACTGCGTGATCCTGCTCGACCATCGGGTGATGGAACAGGTCTCCACCCGCCGTTTGCGCGTCGTCAAGTACCGGGGTTCGTCCCACGGCACCAACGAGTTTCCCTTCCTCATCGACGATCGCGGCATCACGGTCGTGCCGATCCTGGGCGCTACGAACTGGCCTTGCGCATCGTCGTGGTCAATGACAACCGGGATGCCGAAGACAGTCTCGGGATGCTGCT
Organism: Gemmatales bacterium; assembly: GCA_038331535.1. Classification (GTDB taxonomy): domain Bacteria; phylum Planctomycetota; class Planctomycetia; order Gemmatales; family Gemmataceae; genus JBBQPD01. The sequence goes on from JBBQPD010000200.1 coordinate 7,795, forward strand.
GCGTCTCTACGGTCATCAGGTTGAGGTTTTCCACTCCGGGAAGGCGGCCCTTGAGGCGATCCCGAGGTTCCGGGCCGAGGTCGTCCTGCTGGACATCGGCCTGCCCGACCTGGACGGTTACCAGGTGGCGCGCCGGCTCCGGCAGCAGCCCGAGGGGGCGAAGGTGACCCTTGTCGCCGTGACCGGTTACGGACAGGAGGAACATCGCCGGCGGACGACGTCCGCCGGGTTCGACCATCATCTGGTCAAGCCGGTGGACTATGCCGCCCTCGAAGAAATCCTGCAACGACCGGCGCGGCACGCCCTGAGGTAGTCTGACAAATCATGCCTTGTTCACGTTTCGCGAAACACCAACCCCTTCTTGCCGCGCTTCAGCACCTTCGCCGCCTCGGCGGCGCTGAGCGTGTTGAACACGTCGTCCTTCGTCAACCAGCCCCGCCGGGCAACATCCACGCCGTAGTGGTATAGCGCCAGGTCGTCACAGCTGTGCGCGTCGGGGTTGATGACCAGTTTCACGCCGAGGGTGCGGGCGCGTTTGCAGTGGACCCAGTCGAGATCGAGCCGGGCGGGATGGGCGTTGATCTCGATCATGGTGCCGCATTCCGCCGCCGCGTGCAGCACCGCCTCCAGGTCCACGTCATACGCGTCGCGCCGCAA
>JBBQPD010000201.1:0-8439 GCA_038331535.1 Gemmatales bacterium
GCCGAGGCCGCGAGTGAGACGGACGCCGTCCAGGTTGAGAAGGCTCGCGCCCTGGCCTGGGGGCTGACCTATTACCTCCTTCAGATGAAGCCGGACAGCTACCGCGCCTTCTGCGACGAGCTGAACAAGATGCCGCGCGACATTGCTCTCGACGGCGAAGTGATGCTGGGCTGCTTCGCCCGCGCCGTCGGCGCTGTGGACACCAACACCAAGAAGGTCGATGCCGCCAAGCTCGGCGAGGTGGCCCTCAAATGGAAATCCTACCTCAAGCAGACGGAGAACCCGGCGTACGAGCTAGTCCGAGCACTCGAAGACAACTCGAAAAGGTATCAGGCCAGCATGACACCGCGATAATAGGCCGCCACCATTCGCCGGTTACGAACGATGCTCACGAGCCGCGACCGTCAGGGAGCGCTAGGATCAGCGCTCCCTGACGGTCGCGGCTCGTGAGCATTCGTAGCCAACACACGTTGCACGGTAGGATGGTTCGCCGCCAGGGCATTCGCCATAATGTCGGCATGGACATCGGACCGATTCACCTCGCCTTCGAAGGCGGCACCCTGGTCGTCGGCGGCGCAACACCGGACCTGTTGGCCGCGCTGCCGCACTGCCGGCACGACCCACGCACCGACGTTTTTCGCGCCGAGGGCCGCCACTACCGCGCCCTCGTCGAACACCTGCGCCGCGAGAAGATCCCCTACAAGGATGAAGCCCGCACCTACGTCGCCACGCCCTGGCCGATGCGGACGAGCCGCGACCCTTTTCCCCATCAGACCGAAGCACTGGAGACGTGGTGGAAAGCCGGCGGCCGCGGCGTCGTCGTGCTGCCGACCGGTACCGGTAAGACGCACGTTGCCGTCATGGCGATCAGCAAGGCGGCCCGGCCGACCCTGGTCGTCACGCCGACCATCGATCTCCTGCACCAGTGGTACGGCGAACTGTCGCTCGCCTTCAAGGTGCCGATCGGGGCGCTCGGCGGCGGCGAGTACGACATCCAGCCGTTGACCGTCACCACCTACGACTCGGCCCACATTCACCTGGAACGCTGGGGCAATCGCTTCGGCCTCCTTGTCTTCGACGAATGCCATCACCTGCCGGGGCCGACGTACATGAACGCGGCGATCGGCAGCCTGGCGCCGTTTCGCCTCGGTCTGACGGCGACGCCGGAGCGCACCGACGGCCAGGAATTCGTCCTCGACGAGTTGATCGGCCCAATCATCTATCGCCGCGAGATCAAGGAGCTGGCGGGAGACTTTCTGGCGGAATATCGGGCGGAACGGCTCTACGTCGAGCTGTCGCCTGAGGAGACGGAGCGCTATCAACAGGCGCGCGACACCTATCGCCAGTTTGTGGACGAGAAGCGCATCAGCATGGGCGGCCCACACGGCTGGCAGCGCTTCATCATGGAGACGTGCCGCAGCAAGGAAGGCCGTATGGCGTTCCAGGCGTACCGCGAACAGCGCCGGCTATCGCTGGCGGCGCCGTCAAAGTTGGAAGTGCTGGCCGGCCTTCTCGAAACCCACCGTCGCGACCGAATGCTGGTGTTCACGCACGACAACGCCACGGTGTACCAGATCGCCCGCCGCTTCCTGGTGCCGGTCATCACGCACCAGACGAAGGCGAAGGAACGGCGTCACGTCCTCGATGGCTTCGCGGCGGGCACGTATCCCGTGGTAGTGACGAGCCGCGTGCTGAACGAGGGCGTGGACGTGCCCTCGGCGAACGTCGGTGTGGTGCTGTCGGGCACGGGCACGGTGCGCGAACACGTGCAGCGCCTCGGCCGTCTGTTGCGCAAGCTCGGCGACAAGCAGGCGATTCTTTATGAAGTCGTGACGCGCGGCACAGGGGAGGAGTTTACCAGCGAAAGACGGCGGCAGCATGGGGCGTATCAGTGACTACTATTTCTCTTTCTTCAGTTGCTTGACTTCTCGCCGCAGTTCGACGATTTCTTGTGCTAGCGCTTCCATCTGTTTTTCGACATCCTTCAGCCTCCAATCGTAGGATTCTTTGTAGCCGGAAAGACCATTTGCAATTCGAAATCGCGTTTCTGCTATCTCCAGTTGACGATAAAAAGGCCTACGCTCAATGTCATATCGGCGTTGAAGCAATCGACAGGCATCCGTGGCTTCCATCGCGGCTATGCGAATCGCGAGGAGTTTCCCTTCCCTTGCCTTAGCAGCCTCTTGGATGTTCCGAATCTCGGCGCTCTCGGGCGCCTTGTCCGGATCGCGGGCCGTCTTGAGAGTTGCTTCCAACGCTTTGATCTTGATTCCATCCTTCACTCTTTGACGCAAGCAATTTTCCTCTTCCGTCTCTAGCTGAGCGGCGATTTCGGCGGCGTGCGCATCTGCCCGAACACGCTGCTGTTTACACATAATCTCGAACTGACGGACTTCATGCTCTGCTTTGATGAGATCTTCTTTTGCCTGCGTCAGTTGTTCCGGCAGGGGGGCGGAAACCAGACTTCCGATGACGAGAAGAACGTACATTATGTGCTCCTTGTTGGCGTGGACACTACGAGCGGCCCCTGGCCCACCGTATCACGTCAGGAAGCTCTGTGTCTTGCGCTGAAGGGCTCCTGACGAAATCTGTTACTGAATTGGCGTTCGGCGGCTTCACTTCTTGTCTCGATTTTCCTTCAGTTTCATGAGTAGGCTAATCTGGTCTTTACCCGCAACATTGGGGCAGCGACTGAGGCCGAACGACGTCAACCGTGGCGCGCGAGCCAATTGTAAGAGGCCGTCTCCCGTGATCTGGTCGGCGTTTGTGATGAAGATGAGTTGCAATGACTGCGTGTTCGCGAGTTCCCTCAAGCCCGCGTCCGTGATTTTGGTGTCTGTAAGATCGAGATGACGCAACGCAGGCATTCGGGCGATCGCCGCGAGCGTCTTGTCGGTAACCGGCCCAATGATCTCCAGCTCTTCGAGCCGCTGTAGCGCCGCGATGGACTCAAATCCGCTTCCGTCCAGGCCCGTCGATTCAATACCGAGGCGTTTCAGCTGTGTCAGCCCGGCAAGATGTGCGAGTCCGGCGCCGGAGATTGTTCCCCGGACGATGCTGATGCTGGTTAGATTCTTGCACCGTGCAAGATAAGAAAGATCTTCATCCCGGCAAAGAAAAGGAAGTCCCAAGCCGCGGACCCGGTCCAAATATTCTATAGCCAGCAAGACATCAGGTCGAGGTTCCTGCACACATAGATTGGTTTGGTTATACACACCAAGCAATCTCTTCGCACGGTCGCGAATTTCGGCGTCCGAATTAGCGCCGGCTTTCGCCAAGGCCGGGATCGCGCGCAGACCGAGTTTGGCGAGAGCCGACTCCGCCTGTTCACGAACGATGAAGTCCTCATTGCCAAGTTTCTGGATTAGCGCGGCGCAATCAACAGACTCCGGGGAAGCCTGCTTGAGCACGGTAACTTCGTGAAGAGAAAGAACCACCAGAAGTGGTATCATGGACACGACTCCACCGGCGAATATTCAACGTCAGCGCTACACAGAGTGTTTCTACTTCCACTGCGCGAGTGAGGCGAGCGGGGGACGTAAGTCCCCCGGTTAGGGCGATGTTACCGGGGGACTTACGTCCCCCGCTCGCCTACGGCGGGGAGCAACTCGCATCAAGGCGTCAATGGGGGCGCGCCGCCGCCGGAAGCCATCAACGTGACGACGAGATCGTACTGGGTTCCGGAGTTCGACCTGGAGGCGGTGAACAAAACATGCAGGTTGCTACTGTCCGTCCAACTATTGTTTGTTCCGAAGTCGAACGTGACAAAATCCGAACCGGTCGCGAGCGAAACATAGTTTAAGAATGGAAGATTCGTCCCCAAGTCCGGCTTGAACGCGTTGTCGCGCACGACCTGTAACGTGCCGCCCAGGGAGACCGTCCCGCCCAAGCCGGTAACCGCGCTGACGCCGGCGGTCAGAACTCCAACCGCCGTGTTGGTCGCGTAGATTCGGAGAGTTCCTCTGGAGAATTGCGTGTAGTCGCCAACAACGTAGAGGGATCCGGGTTGGCCATCGAGTCCCGGCGCGACGATCCCACCATTTTCCACGTCGCCGTAAATGACTCCGGACCCCTGAAGCAGACCTGCTGAAATTTGCAGCCCGCTGGGTACTGTTAGGAAGTTGAGATCCGTGACGGTCACCCTGGGAGAGGTTGGAGTGTTACCTGACTGGGCTTGAAGCAGTTTCTGTCCAAATTTGAGCAGACCGCCGGTGACCGCGAGATTCCCAAAGTTTGTGAACTTTGCATCAATCACGGTTTCGCTGCCGGCCGACTTTGTAACCGTGCCATTTGCGGCATTTGCGATCTTGTTGGCCGTGCCATCGCTTGTGATGTTCGCACTCGACTGGATCGAGAACGATCCCGTGTTCGTAATGAACGTGGCGTTCAGGAGGGAAATGTCACCAGCCGTCCACGTTGTACTTGCGTCAGCGGTGAATTGCACATTATCCAGAGTCACTTTGTCGTTAATCTGGAGTTGGGCGTTCATTCCTTTCTCAACGGTGACTGAGAGGTTTTGAAAGGAAGTGTTGGCCAACACCACCGTGCTGACGGTGTCTGCCGTGGTCGCCAGAATGAGGGAACCGTTCGTCGCGTTGACGAACTTGCCTCCCGCGATCGTCGAACTGGAAGCAACGCTCAGAGCGGCGTCGAGGGTGATCTTTGACGTGTAACCGGCGACCACGATGAGATGGTCGAGATTGAGCGCCACGTCGTCTTTGGAAGTCGTGTCTTTCGTTCCAGGGTCGAATTTGACACTGTCTTCATTCTGTGGAGCGACACCACCAACCCAGTTTGCCCCGGCGCTCCACAAGCCGTTTGCCGGTCCGTTCCAGGTGATCGTCGCCGGAACACACCGATCTTCTAGCACTTCTACCCTCGGCGTCGCAGTTCGTGAGCGGCTACGGCTAGCCCCCCCCCCCCCGCAACTGTCGGCGCAACATCCTGAGCCAGTTGTACATGAGTCCTTCCTCCGTATTGTGGCTGCTTCGAGACGACACATTTCGATGAACACATTGCTGACGATGGTAGGAAATCATCGTCAAAGAGAACACTCGGAAGTTTGAATTGATATGCTAAAGCTCATCTAGAGTCGTTGTCAAGGGAAAATCTGAAAAAAACGTCTCGTCTCGTGGTCTCGTGGGATGAAATCTTTGAGTGAGACGATCAGCAGGCTGAGGTGGCAACGTCATCCCCGATTCACTTTTCCTTCTCTCTTTGTCTTCCTCGGCGCCCTTGGCGCACTGGCGGTTCAACGCTCTGCCGGGAGATCGGAATGCTTACAGGCAAAATGGTCCGCGTCCGCTACGCCCGCGACCGCATCGTGCCGCACTACCTCGACACCGAAGACGCGAGCTGGCAGGAAGTCGCCGAGCGCCTGCTGGAGATCTTCCGCGGCCAGGACGGCCACACGCGCGGCGAACTCGAAGACGATCAGCGTGAGGCGTTCGGCGACGACCCCAGCCAGCTCGTTCATCAGGGTCTCGCCAAGCTGCTCGAAGATCGTTGCGAGTTCGAGACCGTCTCCGGCTATCCGCCGGAGGAATTGCGTCCCGCCGTTTTTCGCGCTGCTGCCGAGGCCCGCCGCGGCGACGCGCCGTTCGATCGCGCCGCCGTCCTGCAGAGCGTGGCGGCGAGCTTTGGCGTCGCGCCGGAGGTCGTGGATCACGGCCTGTTCGCCGATCTGAAAAGCGAACAACGGCTCGTCAAGTTCAAGGACATCTCCGCCGAGCGCCTGCTCCAGCGCTACAACGAGGCTCTCGCCCAGGCCGTGCTGTTGCGTTCGACGCGCGTTCACGTGATCGTTCGCCACGAGTCGCCGCAGCGCGTGCGCCAACTGCTCCGCGCGGTCAAGTTCCATCGGCTGGTGTGCGAGGTCGAGAAAATCGGCGCGGGCGTGCAACTGCATCTCGACGGGCCGCTCAGCCTGTTCTCGGCGACGAACAAGTACGGGCTGCAACTCGCCCTGTTCCTACCAGCCGTGCTGCTCTGCAAAGATTTCGAGCTAAAGGCCGACGTGAGCTGGGGGCCGCAGAAACGACCGAAGACGTTCGTGCTGACGCCGAAGGAGGGTCTTGTCTCGCACCTGCCGAACTTCGGCGGCTACGTGCCGCCCGAACTGGGCATGTTCGTCGAGGTCTTCCGCAAGCGCGTGGCGGACTGGGATCTCGTCGAGGAGACGGAGATTTTTCCCCTGGGCAAGGGTTTCTGGGTGCCCGATTTCCGCCTCGTGCATCGCGCTTCGGGCTACACGGTGCTGCTGGAAGTGCTAGGCTTTTGGCGGAAGGCCAGCGCCGAGCAGCATCTGGAGAGGCTGCGGCAGCATGTGCGCGAGCCATTCCTGCTCGCGGTTTCCGACCAGCTGCACATCGAGGACGCGGAGCTGGAAGGACTGGCGGCCGGCATCCATCGTTTCCGTAACATGCCGCTTCCGGACGAAGTGGCACGCCTGGCCGAAGAACTGAGGGTACAATAAGCCAAAGAAGTCTTCTCCCCGCTTTGCGGGTGACCAACAATAACTTCCAATTTTTTAGACGAGCCGCGACCGTCAGGGAGCGCGGGGGGCTAACGCTCCCTGACGGTCGCGGCTCGTTGAAATGCACACTCAGACATAGCGCAACGAAGCGACAATCTCGGCCCGCGACGCTTGCCAGGCCGGGACCAGGCCGGCCAGCACGCCAACCACCGCCGTCACCGCCAGCCCCGTGGCCGCCAGGCCGACGGAAGGCAGAAACGTGATCGTCACCCCTTCCGTCCCGACCGCCAACCCGCTCCACGACAGCGTTGCCAGTGCCAGGCCGACGCCGAGCAGTCCGCCGATCAGGCTGACCAGCAGGCTCTCGGCCAGCACCAGTCCGAAGATGCGCCGCCAGGTGAAACCGAGCGTTTGCAAGACGGCATGTTCGCGCACCCTGTCCTGGACCGCCATCACCGTCGTCGTCGCCACCAGGGCCAACACCAGGCCGACGCAGGCGAAGCCCAGGTAGTGGGCGAAGCCGATCAACTCTTTCAGGTCGCCCACGGCGTTGGCCTCGAACACTCCTTTCGGGCGCGTGTCCGTCGGCACCGGGCCGCCGCGGAAGGCCGCGTCGATTTCACGGCAGACCGCTTGCGCGTCGGCCTCGTCCGTCAGGCGCACCTCGAACAGCGTCACCGTGCCGACCGAGTTCAGGCCGCGCGTACGTTGCAGGAAGTCCAGGTGCGTGTACAGGAAGTTCTCCTCGGCCGGGCTGGCCGCCGTGAAGACGCCCGCCACCGTCACGGTCACTTCGCCGATGGAAAAACGCTGGCCGACGCTCAACTTTCGCCGCCGGGCCAGCGCTTGCCCCACGACGGCCGCGTCCTGCCGGCCCTCGAACTCCTGCCAGCCGCCGTCGATCAGCTTCAGCGCGCGCGCCGTCTTCAGCTTTTCGGGCGGCAGGCCGTGGAAGACGACCAGGTCCAGGCTGGCCCGGCAATTGTTCATGAACACCTTGATGGGCACCACGTCCACAACGCCGGATACCTTGGCGACGCGCCGGGCGTAATCCTCCGGCAGCCGGCTGGTGCTGGGGCAGAAGCGATTGGCCTGGAAGACGATCAGCGTCCGGTCGGCTTCACGGCCGCCGGTCAGGCGGGCCAATCCCTCCTGGATGGCGCCGACGAACGAGAAGACGAACAGGGCCACGGCCGAGCCGCTGACGGTCAGGGCGGTGCGCGTGCGCTGCCGCCACAGGCTCTTGAGGACGTAGGGCACAAACTTGAACATTGTCACGCCCTCCTCGACGCCAGCGATACTTTCGGCTGCTCCGGCTCGATCAGCACGCCCTTCTCTAATCGAAGCTGCCGGCGGGCAATCGCGGCGGAGCGAGGGTCGTGCGTCACCATCAGGAAGGTGGTGCCCAATTCGGCGTTGAGCCGGCCGAGCAAGTGCAGAATCTGCTCCGTGGTCTCCGCGTCCAGGTCGCCGGTCGGTTCGTCGGCGACCACGATGACGGGGTCGCCGACGATGGCGCGAGCGATGCCGACGCGCTGCTCCTGGCCGCCGGACAGCTGGCGCGGGTAGTGGTCGGACCGGTCGGTCAGGCCGACCGCTTCCAGGGCGATGCCGACGCGTTTCTGGCGTTCGGCACGTGACAGGGGCAGCAGGAGCAGCGGCAGCTCCACGTTCTCGTAGGCCGTCAACACCGGAATCAGGTTGTAGAGCTGGAAGATGTAGCCGACGTGAGCAGCCCGCCAGTGGGCGAGCTGCGTGCGCGACAGGCGGGCGATATCGGTGCCGTCCACGACGATGCGGCCCGCGCTGGGCCGGTCGATGCCGGCGATCAGGTTGAGCAGCGTGGACTTGCCGGAGCCGCTCGCCCCCATGAGCGACACGAAGTCGCCGCGCTCCACGTCGAGGCTGACGTCCTGCAAGGGCGTGATCTTCTGGCTCCCCTTGCTGTATTCCTTGGTGACGTT
>JBBQPD010000202.1:0-8433 GCA_038331535.1 Gemmatales bacterium
TGGCCCTGTCAGCCCTGACGATGTGCGAGTGGTTCCGCGACGCCACCGGCGCCGACACGCTGCTCTTTGTCGATAACATCTTCCGCTTCTCTCAGGCCGGTTCCGAGGTGTCGGCCCTCCTCGGCCGTATGCCCAGCGCCGTCGGTTACCAGCCGACGCTCTCGACGGAAATGGGCGAGTTGCAAGAGCGCATTACCAGCACGACAAAGGGCGCCATCACGTCGGTGCAAGCGGTCTACGTCCCTGCCGACGATCCGACCGACCCGGCCCCGGCCAATGCGTTTCAGCACTTGGACGCCTTCCTCTACCTGGAACGCAAGATTTCCGAAAAGGGTATCTATCCCGCCGTCGATCCGCTGGCGTCGTACTCAAACATCCTGTCCGCCCTGATCGTCGGCGAAGAGCATTTCGCCGTCGCCAGCCGCGTGCGGCAGATTTTGCAGCGCTATCGTGAATTGCAGGACATCATCGCCATCCTCGGCGTCGAGGAATTAAGCGAAGACGACAAGCAGGTGGTGAACCGGGCGCGTCGCATCGAGAAGTTTCTGTCGCAACCGTTCATCGTGGCCGAGGTTTTCACCGGCAAGAAGGGCGAGGTGACACCCCTCAAGGACACCATTCGCAGCTTCAAGGAATTGTGCGATGGTAAGTGGGATCACCTGCCGGAGTCGGCGTTCATGTACGTCGGCAGCATCGAGCAGGCGGCGGAACAGGCGGCCCGCCAGGCGAAGGAAGGGAAGTGACGCATGGTTGATACCGCTCACTTGCCGGCCGGTTCCGGCGAGGTCCGTTGCGTGGTCGTCACGCCGGAGAAGGCGCTGGTGGACGAGGCCGCGCAGTTCGTCGTCCTGCCGATGTACGACGGCGAACTCGGCGTGCTGCCCGGCCGTCTGCCGCTGATCGGCCGGCTCGGCTACGGCGAGCTGCGCATCCAGCAGGGCAACCGCATCAAGAAGTATTTCGTGGACGGCGGCTTTGCCCAGGTCCGAAACGACGTGGTGACGGTGTTGACCTCCCGCGCCGTCGAGGCCGAGAAGATCGACGTGCGCGCCGCGGAACAGTCGCTGCAACAGGCGCTCGCGGTCCCGACCACGACTCCGGAAGACGCCGACGCGAACTATCGCACGCAGGAGCGGGCACGCGCTCAGCTGCGCGTCGCGGGCCAGACGGGCGCCGCCGCAGGGCATCACGCATAGGAGATTATTTCTTGACCAGCCCCGAGCGCCAGCGAGGGGAATTATCTCACCCGTCGCTGGCGCTCCGGGCTGGTCGCAATCCTATTCTTCGTTTCTTTTGGACGATCTTCTTCGTCCTTACGTTTCTGCATCTCCTCCGCTTCCCGACGGCGATTCACGGTCCAGGTCTCGACGAATCCTGGCAGCAGTGCCTGGGCTATTTCCTGCTGCACCGCTTCCAGGCCGGCGTCGATTACGTCTGGACTTATGGCCCACTCGGCTACTTCGCGACACAAAGCTACAACGGCGATCTCTTCTGGTGGAAATACGCCTGGGAAATCGTCGTCAACCTGATTCTCGCCGGACTGCTGACCGGCGTCGGCGGTCGGCTCCCATCGCGCCTATTGCAGATCGCTTATGTCCCGATCGTTCTGGTTACGGAGCCGCGCTGGGACACGTTTTACCTCGTCGCGCTCGCCTGGCCGGTCGTTCTCGTTTTGCGGACGGAGAAGTTGAAGAAGGGCGTACTCGCGGCGCTCGGTTTTTGGTTGGCCGTCCTCGCCCTGGTAAAGTTCACCTGGCTGCTGCTCGCCGCGCTCGCCTGGGTTCTCGTAATCGTCGGCTGTTGGCGTGAGCGCGGCCGACGTTTTGAGGTGGTGTTTAGTTTTCCAATTGCTGTCGTCGCGATCTGGCTCGCTCTCGGCCAGTCGCCGTGGCATTTCGGTCCCTACCTCGCGGCGTCCTGGCAGATCGCCATTGGTTATGGTGAGGCGATGGCCACGGACGGACCGTCGTGGCGCGTCTGGCTGGCCCTGATAATTCTGGTGCTACTGGCGATTCTTGCGGCGATCTTGGCACGGTCAACGGGCCGGAAGGTTAAACCTCTCGTCGGCTTCGTTCTTCTCGGCGTCTCCGTTCTTTTGGCCTGGAAACACGGCTTCACGCGGCAACCGTCGCACGACGTGCTTTTCTTCAGTTTCGTCGTCCTTGTCCCCTTCGCCGGCGCCGCACTGTCGCCGCCGGGGCGCATCGGTCTCGGTCTGACCACGGCGATCGTTGCACTCGCCTTGATCGGTCGGGGAACCTTCTCTCCAGCCGATTGGTGCAATCATCTCGTTGCAAACACACATGATCTCGTTACGCCGCTGGCGCTGCGCGAGCGCTGCCAGCAGCAGTACGAAGCGCTAGCCGCCGAGTGGGCGCTGCCGCGCTTGTCCGCGATTATTGGAGAGGAGACGGTCGATCAACTGTCGTCCGACCAGGGCGTCGTTCTTCTCAACCGCTGGAACTATCGGCCGCGACCCGTCTTTCAGGGCTATTCCGCCTACACGCCGCGCCTGCTGGACGACAACGCGGCGTTCTTCCGGGGCGAACGTGCGCCGCGCTTCGTGCTATGGCGGTTGGATGCTCTCGATGATCGTCTGCCGACTTCCGAGGATGGACCGGCACTACTCGAAATCTTGTACTGTTACCGACTCGTCGCGGAAGAACATGGCTTTCAGCTACTGGAACGACGCACCTCTCAGCCCACAATTACCGCTGCGCGAGAAGTCCTCTGGACTGGCACGGCCGGGTTCAACGAAGAAGTAAGCCTGGGCGGACTGCCCGGCGCGGCCCATATCGTCCGCATCCAGGTGGTCGATTCGGCGAGAGGGAAGCTGACGAAGTTGCTTTTTCGACCGCCGCCATTGTTCCTGCGCGTGCGTCAAACCGACGGAGAGGAGTCGCGCTATCGGCTCATTCCCGCATTGGTCTCAGCTGGATTTCTGCTCAACCCCTTGCTCCGCGACGATGAGGACGTGCGGCGTTGGTTCGTGGGAGAAAAGATGGCGCGCGTCGCCGCCTTCTCGGTAAAGGGATCGGCGGAGGCACGGTCGTGTTACGGCGACTCGATCCGCATCGTCATCGAACGCGACGGGGAACCGGATCGTCCCTGATCCTTTTTCACGGTTCGGCTTTCCAGACCTTGAGGTCGCCGCCGCGGACCCAGCTAACACCGAGTACGGAGCTGGTCGAGACCAGCATCTTCCCATTCTGGCTGAAGGCGACCGCCGTCACTTCGCGGTTGTGGCCCGGCAGCACGGCACGCAACTGGCCGCTGCGCACATCCCAGAGTTTCACCGTACGATCGGTGCAGCCCACCGCCACGGTCTGTCCGTCCGGGCTGACGGCGAGCGCGAGAATCGGCTCCGGCTGGAGCGGGAAAACGGCCCGTTCCTTGCTGGCGGCCACATCCCAGAAGCGGATTGAGCGGCCGACGCCGGCGGACACCAGCGTTTGCCCGTCTTTGATAAACGCCAGCCCGCGGACCGCGCCCCGATGGCCCTTGAGGATCGTCTGCTCGCTCCGGTCGGACAGGTTCCACACCTTGATCTCTTCGCCGCCGGAAGCCGCCACGGTCTTCCCATCCGGCGAGACGGCCAGCGCGAGGATCGGGCCGAGTTTTCCCGGCAGAATCGCCAGCTCTTTATCCTTCTTGGCTGTGTCCCAGAGATAAACCTTGCCGGTGCGGTCGCCGACAACCAACTGACGACTGTCGGGGACGAACGCCACGGCGTTTACGGCCTGACCCGAGCCTTTGAGCGTCGCCACCTTTTTTCCGGCGGCGTCCCAGAGCTGGCACTCGCCTTTGTCCAACAGGTTCTCGACCTTGGAATCGCATTCCTGGATGCCGACGGACAGGAGTTGCCCGTCCGACGAATAGGCGACGGCATTGGCCACGCCACTTTCGAGTGACAGGTGCGATCCCGTCTTGCTGCGGAAATCCCAGAGGCGGACAGTCTTCTCGTCGCGCGGAGCGGCGGCCAGGAAATTGTTGTCCGGAGAGATGGCTGCTGCATAGAAGCCGCTGCCGGCGGAGAGCGGGGACGTACTCGGATTTGCCGTCAGCTGCCAGAGCGTCAGCGCACCAGAGTGGCCCACGATGAGGTTTCTGCCGTCGCGCGTGAACACAAGCCGTGAGATTGCGGAGCCGCGCAGGGAGATGCGTTCCTTGTTGGTCTTCGGGTTCCAGATCTTGATTCGGCCGGCGCCGTCTCCCGTGGCGAGGTGCTGGCCATCGGGCGACCAGGCCAGGGCGTGAATGTCCGTTTGGTGGCCGGTCAGCTTCTCGATCTTGTGCGTGGCGACGTCGGCCAGGTAGGCATTCTGCTGTGCCGTGGACCAGGCGACTTTGAGGCCGTCCGGGCTGAAGGCGACGTTGTAGACCCAACCGGGAGCGAGATGAAGCCGATGTTCGCCCGTCGCGTTGATGTCGAGCAGACTTACCGAACTGTAGTGCGACGTGCCGGCCGCTACGGTATGACCGTCGGGTGAGAAGGCGACCGACAGGATCGACGCGTCCGACTTGAACAATGTTTTCACTTTCTTGCGTTCGGCGACGTTCCAGAGCGACACTTCGCCGTCGCGCTCGCGAAAGTCCGAATTGTTCTTGGGCCAGTCGGTATGCAGCATGCCGGCGCCGAGGACCAGCTGGGTGCCGTCGGGGCTGAAGGCAACGCCGTTCGCCTGGCCGACGGCGCTGCCCACCTTGTACGTCGTCAGAATGGCGCCCTTCGACGTTTCCAGGTTCCAGAGGCGAAGCGTGCCATCATGGCCAACCGAAGCCAGCAGCGTTCCGTCGGGGCTGAACGCGACGGCGTTGACGCCTCCCTGGTGCCCGTTCAGAGTCGTCTTTTCCTTGCGCGCCTCCACGTCCCAGAGCTGAATCGGCCCGTCGCCGCTGCCCGTCGCCAGCGTCTTGCCGTCCGCGGAAATGTTCATCGACAGGGCGTAGCCCTTCTGCCCCGTGATCGGGACCGGCTTCCACTGGCTGCACAGCGAGTGGTAGTAACCCCAGGCGAAATCGCGCAGGTTCGGCGGACAGGTCTTGTCATCTTCGAGCACCTGGAGGGACTCCAACGGCTCGCGCTGCCAGACGCCGGCGACGCGCCAGATCTGGGCCGTGAGCAGCGAGCGGCGCGCCTGCTCCAACTGCTTGCGCGCGTCGGCCTCGCGCGTTTCGGCGCGTTGCCGCTCCTTCTCCGTCTCTTTCTCCTGGTCCCTGACCTCCTGCTCGCGGCGTTTGGCCTCGCCTTCTTGCCGTTTGGCCTCGTCCGCGTTCTCCTCGGCACGCTCGCGCTCCTTGACGGCGTTCGCCTTCTCGGCGAGGGCGGCGTTTCGTTCCAGACCTAACTGCACCGTGAAGTGCATGGCGCCGGCCATCATGCCAAGCAGGGCCAGCAGGATGACTCCCAGCAAGGCGGCCACGGACGGGCGCCGCTTGGCCCATTTCCAGCAGCGTTCGATGCGGCCGGCGGGACGTGCCTGGATCGGCTCCCCGACCAGGTAGCGGTGCAAGTCGTCGGCCAATGCCTGAGCCGTGGGATAGCGGCGCGCGGGAGATTTCTCCAGGCACTTGAGGCAGATCGTCTCCAGGTCCGACGGCGCCTTCGATTGCAAGCGCGACGGCGGCACCGGCTCGTCGGTGGCCACCTGCATCATGGTGTCCATCGGCGTGGCGCCCTTGAACGGCGGCCTGCCGGTCAACAATTCGTAGAGCAGCGCACCCAGCGCGTAGATGTCGGCAGCCGGCCCTAGCTCGCGGGTCTTGCCGAGGGCTTGCTCCGGCGCCATGTAACTGGGCGTGCCCATCACCGCGCCCGATTGGGTCAGGACGGCGCTGGCGTCCATCTGTTTCGCAAGACCAAAGTCGGTAATCTTGGCGATGCCGTCGCCGGTCAGCAAGATGTTCGCCGGCTTCAGGTCGCGATGAACGATACCGCGCTCGTGGGCGGCGTGCAGAGCACGGCTCAGCGTCTCCACGAGCGTCGCGGCCTCGCGGCCGGGCAGGGGCGTGCCTTGCAGTTGCCGGTCGAGAGAGCCGCCGTCGCAGTATTCCAGCGAGAAGAAAGGCAGCCCTTTGTGTTCGCCGATCTCGTATATCTGGACGATGTTGGAATGTTGCAGCCGGGCGACCGCCTCCGCCTCGGCCCGAAAGCGGGCCAGCTGATCGGACCCGGCGACGGCTCCGCCCAGGACCATTTTGAGGGCGACCAGCCGTTTGAGCTTGATGTGCTCAGCCTTGTACACGACGCCCATGCCGCCGCGCCCTAACTCGCCCAGCAAGGAGTAGCCGGCGATAACGGGTAGCGGAGGAGCTTCCCGCTGGCCGTAGGTGCTAACTCCGTGAACTTGGCCGACGGTCCGCGTCGAACCATGTGAAGGTGCCGTCATCTCTTCAGCGAACGGCGCAGGCTCATGTGAGGCCAGCGTCGCTTGATGGGAGAAGAGGTCGGCGATTGAAACAGCTTCCTTCCAGCGATTCGTGCCGTCGCACAGAACCATGTCATCGGGATTCAACTGGCCGGTGGCCGCGAGTTCGCGCAGATGCTCCCACGCCACCGGACCGAGTTTCTTGCGGTCGCGGATGTAATACCAGGTCTGACTATCCTGTTGCGTTGCCATGGGTGGGATTCACGGAGGGAACACGGATAGAGCGCGCTCAGGGGAGACGCTCTTCCCGCAAGGTCCGACTTCATGAGAGTGATGTTACCACAGCGGCAGGCGGGTGCAATGCGCTCTGTCGAAACCGCAAATAATCATTAAGAGCGATCGGAACATATGGCCGGGATTGCGGTAGGATGGGCCAATCCTGCCTGGCGCAGGAGTCGGAGGGATCGGCTAACAGCTAACAGCTAACAGCTAACAGCTTTCAGCCAAAACACTGCCTTCAGGTTCGGCCCTCGTCTCATTTGTTCCAATCGCTCTAAGAGCCTCACAACCCGTAAAGCGTCCCATACTTCTCGCGCAGATAGCGCATCAGCGGCGCATGTTCCAGCGTCTTTCCCGTCACGCGCTCGCACAGTTTTCCCGCACGGTAACGCTGTCCCTGGCGATGAACCTTCTCATTCAGCCACGTCTTGAGCCGGGCGAAGTCGCCGAGACGGAAGTCCGCATCAAGGTCGCCGAGGTCGCGGCGCGCCGCTTCCATGAGCTGCGCCCCATACAGGTTGCCGAGCGTATAGGTTGGGAAATAGCCGAGACCGCCGAAGCTCCAGTGGATGTCCTGAAGACAGCCGCGCGCATCGTCCGGCGGCGTCAGGCCGAGTAACTTCTTGAACTTCTCGTTCCACGCCCCCGGCACGTCGGCGGGTTGCAGGTCGCCGCTCACCAGCGCCTGTTCCAGCTCGAAGCGCAGGATGATGTGCAGGTTGTACGTCGCCTCGTCGGCCTCGACGCGGATGAACGATGGCCGCACGTCGTTGATGGCGAAGACCCAATCGTCGAGAGAAACGTCGCGCAGGGAAGCGAGGAACACCTGGCGTGCGCGCGGAAAGAAATGTTCCCAGAACGCCCGTCCCCTGCCGACCTGGTTCTCCCATAGGCGCGACTGCGATTCGTGAATGCCGAGCGACGCGAACGAGCCGACCGGCGTGCCGAAGTGCTCGGCGGGAAGGTTCTGCTCGTAGATGCCGTGGCCGGCCTCGTGCAGGATGCCGAAGAACGCCTCGTTGAAGTGGCGCGGGTTGTAGCGCGTGCAGATCCGGCAGTCGCCGGGGCCGATGCCGCTGCAAAACGGGTGCGTCGTCACATCGAGCCGGCCGGCGGCGAAGTCGAAGCCGATGGCCGCCGCGGCCGCCTGGCCGAAGATCGCCTGCCGATCGACCGGATAATCGCGCTCCAGAATATCGTGCTTCGGCCGCCGCGGCGAGGCGGCGATGGCGGCGACGAGCGGCGTCAACTCCTCGCGCAAGCCCGCGAAAATCCGGGTGATTTCCGCCGTCGTGGCGCCGGGTTCGTATTCATCGAGCAGGGCGTCATACGGCACCGCCTTGTAGCCGACGGCCTGCGCCTCCTCGCGCTTGAGGCGCACGATCGTTTCCAGCGACGGCCGAAACGCGGCGAAATCGTTCTTCTGCCGCGCCTCCTGCCAGACCTGCTGGGCGCGCGTCGTCTCGCGGGCCAGCGTCTCGACCAGATCGCGCGGCATCTTCACCGCCCGGTCGTAGACGCGCCGAATCTCGCGCACGTTCGCCGCCGCCTCGGAGTCGGCGCCCTTCACGATGTCCGAGCCTTCGACGGCTCCAAGCAACTCGCCGACGGCCGGCGCGGTCATAATCTCGTGGCCCATGCGCGCCATCAGCGCCATCTGCTCGCCGCGGTGGGCCGAGCCGTCGTGCGGCATGTTGGTGCGCTCGTCCCAGCCGAGGACGCCGGCACAGGAGCTGAGCAGCGCCGTTTCACGGATGCGACGGATCAGGTCGGTGTAGGAAGTGTG
>JBBQPD010000203.1:0-8432 GCA_038331535.1 Gemmatales bacterium
ACCATGGTCCGCGGCGGCTGGGACGCCATCAGCCGCAACGACGAACGCATGATCGAGTACGTCCGCAACCACCCTGAAATCCGCGACGTCATCGTCTCGGGAGGCGACCCGCTCACGTTGCCCCAGACGAAGCTCAAGTTCTTTCTCGACAACCTCCGCGACATCCCGCACGTTGACGTGATCCGTATCGGAACGCGCGTGCCGGTGACGCTGCCGCAGAAACTCTACGACGACGGCCTGATCGACCTGCTGGCCTCGGCGGAGAAAGTGTGGATCCAGACGCACTTCAATCACCCGCGCGAGATCACCCCGGAGTCGGCCCGCGTCTGCAAAGCGCTGCTCCGCGCCGGCATGCCGGTCAACAACCACACCGTCCTCATGAAGGGGGTCAACGACTCGCTGCACACCATGCGCAACCTGATGCGCGCCCTGCTACGCATCAAGGTCCGCCCCTATTACATCTTCCACTGCGATCCGGTCATCGGCGCCGGCCACTTCCGTACTTCGGTCTGGAAAGGCCTGGAGATCATGGAAGGGCTGCGCGGCCACATGTCCGGTCTCGGCATTCCGACTTACGTCGTCGATAGCCCGCACGGCGGCGGCAAGATTCCGATGATGCCGAACTACCTGGTGTCGATGTCCGACGACTCCGTGGTTCTGCGCAATTACGAAGGCATGTTGATCCGCTACCAGGCGGAAGACAAGCCACAAACGGCACAGCAAACGCCGACGCGCGGCGTTTCGTCGCTGTTGCAGGGGACCAAGAGCGCCTTGATCCCGCAGGGAAACGAGCGAATGGCTCGTCGGGCGCTGAACGTCCTAACCAATCACGAAGATGTGATTGAACCGGAAGAGAGCGAACACCATCACGGGCCGCACCACCACAACGGCAACGGTTGTGGGAGCAAGAACGGTCATAGCCGCGACAAGGAATTGCTGTCGCTGGGCGCGATCGCCGGCGGTTGCGGATCGTAACCATCCGCCGCTTGCGGCTTAGCGGTCGCCCCCGCTAAGCCGCAAGCGGCAATTGGCCGGATAAATCCTGCGATGCGGATCGGTATCACTTTCGACCTGAAATCCACGACTCCCCTCACGCCAGGCCAGCCCGACGACCTGGAAGAGGAATTCGACAGTCCCGCCACCGTCGAGGCCATCGCCGCCGTCCTGCGCGGCCTGGGTCATCACGTCGAACTGCTCGGCGACGGCCGGCCGATGCTCGAACGATTGCTTCATAACCCGCCTGAATTCGTCTTCAACTTCGCCGAAGGTCAAGGCATCGGCCGCTCGCGCGAGGCGCGTGTCCCTGCCGTGCTAGAGATGCTCCGCATCCCCTACACCGGTTCCGACCCGCTCACGATGGCGGTCACACTCGACAAGGACTGTGCCAAGCGACTCGCCGCCTCCGACGGCGTGACGGTCCCGAAAGGAATCGCCGTCGGTCCGGGCGATGACCCACGCTCACTTCGCGACCTGCGATTCCCGCTCATCGTCAAGCCCGCCTGGGAAGGTTCCAGCAAAGGCATCCGCGGCAAATGCGTCGTCGATACCGCCGAGGAGTTGATCGCCGCCGTCGAAGCGCAGCGGCGCGATTACCGACAGGCGATCCTCGTCGAAGAGTACATCCAGGGCGAGGAACTGACCGTCGGCATCGTCGGCAACAACGCGCCGCAAGTTATCGGCGTGATGCGCGTCCTGCCCCAACTACGAGAAGAGCGTTTCGTCTACAGCCTCGAAGTGAAGCGCGACTGGCGGCGGCGCGTATCCTACGAATGCCCCCCGAAGCTGCCCGCCAATCAATTGCGCGCCGTCGAGAGCGCCGCCCTTCAGGCATTCCGCGCCCTCGGTTGCCGCGATGTGGCACGCGTCGATTTCCGCCTGCGCGATGGTGTGCCGTACTTTCTCGAAGTCAACCCGCTGCCCGGCCTCAACCCGGAGACAAGCGATCTGGTCATCCTGTCTCGGCTGGCCGGATGGAGCTACGAGAAGCTCATCGGCGACATCCTTCAGGCGGCCTTCGATCGCCAGCCGGCACAAACTCAAGCGCCCGCGGCAAACCGCTCGGAATAGTCTCCGTTTGGCGCTGCCGGGATCCGGCGGATTGTTTATACAATCTGAACTCGCCCACATACCTTCGCGACCCGTCACGGAACGACCCTCCGCCAACCGAAGAGTTGCCATGATTCCCGACCTGCCCTTCGATGCCGCCAGTTCTCCCACACGCGTTCTCATCCTCTACAACGAGCCGATTCTCCCCCTCGACCATCCCGACGCGGAGTCGGAACACGAGATTCTCTACACGGTCGATGAGGTCGAGAAGCCGCTGAGGGCGGCGGGTTTCGACGTCACCCGCCTCGCCGTGCAACGCGACCCGTCCGTCTTGCTCGCGCGCGTCAAGAAGCGCAAGCCGGACGTGGTGTTTAACCTATTCGAGGGGCTGGCCGACAACTACGACACCGAGGCCCACGTCGCCGGCCTGCTCGAATGGCTGGAGCTGCCCTACACCGGCTGTCCTTACCAGACGCTGGCCATGGCACGCAGCAAGCACATCACGAAGCTCTTGTTCCAGGGGGCGGGCCTGCCGACGGCGCCGTTCTACGTCGTCGAGGAATTGCCGGCGGCGGAGAACACGCTCGGTTGGCCGGTGATCGTCAAGCCCGCCGCCCAGGACTCCAGCGTCGGTCTCGACCAGGGCAGCGTCGTCACTGACCAGCTAAAGCTCAACGAGCGCGTGGCCTACCTGCTGGAGACCTATGGCGGCCCAGTGCTGGTCGAGCAGTTCATCAGCGGCCGCGAGTTCAACGTCGGCGTGGTCGAGTGCCCGGAGCTGCGCGTGCTGCCGGTGTCGGAGATCCTGTTCACCGACCCCTCGCCGGACTACTGGCCGCTGGTGACCTACGACGGCAAGTGGAAGCCCGGCTCGCGCGACTACGAATCGACGCCGCCGAAGTACCCCGCCGAGGTGACGCCGCGGCTGCGGGCCAAGCTGGAAAAGCTGTCGACCGACGCCTTCCGCCTACTCGGCTGTCGCGACTACGCCCGCGTCGATTTCCGCCTCAGCCCGGCCGGAAAGCCGTTCATCCTCGAGGTCAACCCGAACCCCGACTTCAGCCCGATGGCCGGCCTTTCCGGCGGCCTCACGTCAGCGGGCATGTCGCACGCCGGGTTCGCCGTCGAGCTGGTGCGGCGGGCGCTGGCGCGCGGCAAGAAAGCCGCTGGCTCGGTGGCCTGCGCGCTACCGGGGTGAACGTGTTTACGTTTCGCGCGAAACGTAAACATGGGCCGAGGTTCGCTGCTAGAATGGGCGTGGTTGTTACCCCGAGGAGGTTCCCATGCACGACACCGTGACCTTGCCGCCGCCGTTGACGATTCCGCCGGAAGTCGAGGCGTTCGCTCTTGAGAAGGGTGCCGCGGTGTATCTGCCCGCAGTCGCCGCTTTGGTGCAGCGACTTGTCCCGAACTACCCCATCATCGTTCGCCTCGACGACGACCCGGAGCTGTCTTACAACCGGACGATTTTGTTCTGGGTTGACGTCGATAATTGGGATTCCGACCGGCTGTTCGAGACCCAGCAGCGCTGGACGTGGGAAATCGCCGATGTTTGTCCGACGACACACACGCACGTCTTCGGTTTTATTATGTGGCCCCACGAATGATCGGACGCGACTTTCTGCCCATAGCGCATCTCCTCTTGGTTCGACCAGAGGAGGCTTCGTGGCGTTCGGCGGTCAGTCGAGCCTATTACGCCGCATTTCATGGCGCGCGTGAATTGTTGACCGCTCTTCGATTTCAAGTGCCGAGGGCCGATCGAGCGCACGGCTATCTCTGGTTGCGATTACAGAATTGCGGAAATCCCCACCTCGAACAGATCGGCCGTGATTTGCAAGAGTTGCGGCGGTTACGCAACGAGGCTGACTACGATCTGTCTCGTCCTTTCGTGCGGTCCTTCGCCCGTTCACAACTTCAGACCGCCGAGGCGATCATCCTCGCCCTCGAAGGCGCCGCGCTCGAACCCGTCCGCTCGCAGATCACCAACGCGATGCGAACTTATGAAACCGTCATCGGCCAGGTGACTTGGTGGCCGTGAAGCGATCCTGATCCTCTCGGTTCCGGAAATCTCGTCCCATGTCATACCTCAAGCTCATCCTGAAATTCGTGCTCGCCGTCTTCTTTGTCGTCGCCGGGGCCAATCACTTCGTAAACTCGGCCTTCTATGTGAAGATCATGCCGCCCTATCTGCCGTGGCACCTGGCCCTCGTCTATGTCAGCGGCGCCTTCGAGATCGCCCTCGGCGCTCTGCTGCTCTGGCCTGCCTGGTCTCGGCTCGCTGCATGGGGGCTGATCGCTCTGCTCCTCGCCGTCTTTCCCGCCAACCTGCACATGGCCCTCAACACGGACCTGTTCCCAGAGGTCAGCCCGGTCCTGCTGTGGCTGCGGCTGCCGTTGCAGGGGGTGCTGATCGCCTGGGCTTGGCGGTACTCGGGCAGAAAGAGGACACAGCTCGATAATTCGAATTAGTAGTTTCGTATTTTCGAGCTGCGTCCTCTTTTGCTTGCCGCCAATTGCTCGGGGACATCTTGCCGATGGTGTTGGCACGCCTGGGGGTCGGCGTGGTAGAATCGGCAGAGTCAGGGGAGTAGACCTCAGCCGGATTGGGACCACGAACCGAGAACGCCTACTGTCCCCAAGGGGCAAACCCTTAACAAAGCCTGGCGATCTCTCGGATCACCAACGCCTGATACGGCACCGTGGGGTTGCTCCCCTGATATACCAGTATGGCGAGACGGTGATCGTACCAACGAGAGAGGCTGGTTCGTGGTAACGATTCAGCTACTCCGCAACTCTTAAATGAAGCCGTCTGGGACGGTGGCGTACACCGTCCGTAACTACCGGATCATCTCATTGGGACATGGCACTCTTTTCCTCTTCTATTAGGCGAGACGAGCGGCTCAACCGAAGTAATCTGGTTTGGCGTCGATCGCCGCCGTCAACGGTGCGTTCGGGATCTTGCGATAGCGGTGGATCCAGGCCACGAGAGTGTCCGGAAACGCGACGACGGCGCAATTATAGTTTCCGATGGCGGCCTCGACGAACCGACGGGCGGCGGCGACATTTTCCTCCGTGGACTTCATGGCGCGCTGCAACTCCGCGTAGGCGGACGGATCGAGACGTTGGTAATGACCAACCGCGACCTTGACCTCCGGACGGCCCCAGTCGGGGAGCCCGCCTTTACCCGAGGCCTGCGACGCGCCCGCGCCGGGAGTAGCGCCCGCGGCCCCGGTCGCCGCTAGCCGTTGCACTTCCTCGATCTGCACGCGCACGGCCTCACGAGCTGCTTTCAGGACATCGGGGATAAGGTCGTGCCGTTGCCGCAACTGGGCGACCAACGCCCCGCGCGCCGACTCGACCTCGTGAAACAACGCGGAGAGGGAACCGATCGTCTTGATCCACCAAACGACGACGGCGACCGCGACGGCGCTGGCCAGAAAGTAGCCGCTGAAAAGGTATCGGCCCATCGCAGAGTGCCTTTCTTTGTTCGAGGGAAGGTCCGGGCCTACTCAGGCCGCTGGCGGCGTTAACGAGGCAGCGGCCGCCTGGAGAAACCGCACCGAGGATTCGCACGTTCGCAGCACCTCCTCCAGGCGCTCGGCTTTGACCGACCTCCATCCCGGTGCCGTGCCAAGCCCCAGGCGAACTGCGGGGATCGCGATGAACAGCCGGCCGTCCGCGTACGAAATGCTCGGCGGTTTGGGACACGCCTGGCAGAATTGCCAAAGGGCGACCTGCATCACCGGCGCGAGCAAGCGGTGGGCGGCAAACGGGTCGGCCGCGCCCATGGCATACGTGCGGTTCAGGTCCGGGCTGGCAACCTTCACCGGCCGCAGCGGACCGATCCCACGAACCGGATCGTTCAGCAGCACCGCGTCGGAGCACCGTCGGGGGAGTGCGAAGACGAGGAAGGCGCCGCAGAACACGGGGACCGTGACTTCGCGGCGGCGCTCGACCCACTCCGTCTTGCTCACGCCGTGGTGGTTCGTGACGGAGATGGAGTCGCGATAGGTCTCGGTGTAGACGTGCGCGACGTCGAGGTTGGAGGCGCGGAGGTCGCCCAGGGTCAGGAGGTCGGTCCCGGCGTAGCGGTTGAAGGTCGGCCAGAGAAAGCCGGCCGACTCGAACTCGGCGCGCGGGATCGCACCGTCGGCGACCAGGTCGGCGTTCGGGTAGATGGAGCGGACGACGCGGCTTCGCCAGGCGTCGAACTGCACGCGGTAGCGATTTTGTCGGAAGCGAAAGAGGCCGTACGACCCGGCAAACCCCAGCGCCGAAACGGCGGCAACAGAGCGCCACCACCACGGATTGGCCCAACCGGCCGTGTAAGCCGAGGCGGAGCCTGAGACCCCGGCAAGCCCGACGGCATACGCCAGGACGAGACTCGTCAGCCAGGAGCGGCGCAGCGCCGCGAGAGCAAAGACGCCCTCGGAGATCAGCTGCGCCTGAGTGGCCGCCCCGGCCCCGGCCGGCCCCGACGCGGGGAAACCGCCGGGAGGGGCCACAAGATTGGAAGCAGCTACGCGACTCATGGATTTCCTCGCCGTTGCTCGCGACCGGGAAACGGCCTGTCACACGTCCGCCGCCGTCTTGCCCGAGGCGGTGTGGGGCGTCGGCGCCGGAACACGGTCATCACGGAGGACCAGCACGAGGGTCAAATCGTCGTCGGTGCGCGAAGTCACGCGCGGGTGGCGCAGGAACTGTTCCAGGGACGCCTGGGCCGCGCCCGAGTCGCCGCAGTTGGCGAGGAAGGCCCAGAGCGGCTCGAAAAAGGCGGGATGCGGTTCCGCACGCACCAGTTTCAAAGCGATTTGCTCCAGACCGTCGGAGAACAGCGCGAGAGCGTCGAGTGGTTCCGTCGTGGCGAACGCCCGCAAGTCGTCGCGAAAGCAATCGCTCGTGAGGAATGTCGTTTCATTGGCGTATTCCGCTTTGCTCGGGGTGGTGAGACAGAACATTCCTCCCCCTGGCTGACGCGCGACGATGGCGCCGTCGCCGACGTGCGCGACGCCGATGTGCTCGTCGAGGATCACGACGAGGAGGAGCGTACACGCCAGTTCTCGGAGCGGGCAACCCCTTTCTGCCGCGCTGGCTTCCAGGGCGCCGCGCGCCGCTTCGACACAGGCGAGCGCGCGGGCCTTCGCGCTAGCCGCGCCGTCCGAGAGTTCGGCGCCGTCCGTTCCCGGGGCCGAATTCTCAAGCGCTTCACAGGCGGCACGAACGGCGGTCTCCGCGCCGACACCCCCGAGGCGAGCCGAGCCTGCGCCGTCCGCGACGACCGCCAGCCGGCCAGCCCGCCCGAGATCGCGCCAGGCGTGGAAGTCCTGGCAGACGCCGCCGGTCCGCAGGTGGCTCGTTCCCGTGACCGAAGCGCCCACGGAACGCCAACGGCTCGTTGATTCAGGTTGCATCGAAAAGCTCTCCCCCGCGATCGCTCTCGGCATCGTGCGCTCGCCTGCCGGATCAGACGGTCCCCCAGGTCGGGGGCGGGAGCGCGACCTGATCGCCGATTTGCGACTTCGCCACGCCCTGAGTGCTCTTGGAGAGCCAGACAAACATCTCCTGGAACTGCAGCCCTTTTAGCGCGAGCGGATGACGAGCCGCCCACGTTTTCAGCAGATCCATGTCGACGCCCTCGACGCCGACGAGAAAGACCGACAGGCGATTCCGGCTTTCGGCCTCGCGCAACTCCGCCTTGGCACGGGTTTGGAGGGGTTCGGGATCGGTTGCGACGCCGTCGGTGATCAGGAACAGCCACGGGCGGAAGTAGCCGATGCCGTTCGTCTTGTATTCGGCCTTGCGGCGTTCGAGGAGATCGAGCGCGAGCAGGACGCCCTCGGCCATCGGCGTCAACCCCTCGGCGGTCAATTCCGGCATCTCCACCTGATCCATCGTGCCGAAGTCGCGCACGACCCGGGCCGACGATCCGAACGTGACGATGGCGATCTCGACGCGGCGACTCGCCAGCGTGTCTTTGAGGAGGTCGTCTCGAAAGGCCTGCAGTCCTTGTTGCAGTCCCTGCAGGCGCGGCCCGTTCATCGAGCCGGACGTATCCAGCAGCAGCAGGCAGGGGCAGCGCGGGTCCGGGTTCTCGGCGAACTCGATGCCGGCCAACTCCTTCGCCAGCGGACTTTCAGGGGGATGGTTCTGTTCCATGCGATCGTTCTCCTCGATAAATGCGGGGTATCCGCTCACGGCTGGAATTCGATGCGGAAGACTTCTCGGCTGAGCGCCTTCCAGGGAGTCGTCGATTGCGGTTGGGAGACGTAAAAGATCGCCGCGATAAAACAGATAATGACGAAAGGCATGAGGAATTTGGCGCACTCTTCCAGTTCCAGGTCGTTGGTGATACTCCCCTGCGGATCGGTGCGGACCGTATACAGGTA